>NZ_JBHZAH010000124.1:0-13786 GCF_042754225.1 Rhodococcus sp. NPDC059234 | reverse complement strand
CCCCGCGCGCCCCCAACCGGCCGGCGCGGCCCCGCCCACCTCACAACCCACCCGGGCGCGGTGACCGACACGGTCACAGCGCCCGAGTGGAGCGATGCCTGAGATCAGGCGCTGGCGCCCTCGCGCTCCGCAACCAGGTTCAGGGCGATGTCGACGATCATGTCCTCCTGGCCGCCTACCAGCTTGCGCTTGCCCGCCTCGAGCAGCAGCGTGCGGACGTCGATGCCGTAGCGGTCCGACGCCGCCTCCGCGTGACGCAGGAAGCTCGAGTACACACCCGCGAAGCCGAGGGTGAGGGTCTCGCGGTCCACCCGGACCGGCCGGTCCTGCAGCGGCCGGACGATGTCGTCGGCGGCGTCCTGCAGTGCGAGCAGGTCGCAGCCGTGGTCCCACCCGTAGATGTCGGCGACAGCGATGAACGGCTCGATGGGGCAGTTGCCGGCGCCGGCGCCGTGTCCGGCGAGCGAGGCGTCGACGCGGGTGACGCCGTTCTCCACGGCCACCACGGAATTGGCCACCGAGAGCGACAGGTTCTCGTGGGCGTGGATGCCGATCTCGGTCTCCTCGTTGAGGATCTCCTTGTAGGCACGCACGCGGGCGGCGACGTCGGGCATCGTCAGGCGGCCACCGGAGTCGGTGACGTAGACGCAGTGCGCGCCGTACGACTCCATGAGCTTGGCCTGCTTGGCCAGCTCCTCGGCGGGTGCCATGTGGCTCATCATGAGGAAGCCGGAGACGTCCATGCCGATCTCGCGAGCGGTCTCGATGTGCTGCGCGGAGACGTCGGCCTCGGTGCAGTGGGTTGCGATACGGACCGACCGGACACCGAGGTCGTAGGCGCGCTTGAGATCGTGCACCGTGCCGACACCCGGCAGCAGCAGCGTGGTGAGGCGGGCGCGCTCGAGTACGTCGGCCGCGGCCTCGATCCACTCCCAGTCGGTGTGCGATCCCGGGCCGTAGTTGATCGACCCGCCGGCGAGGCCGTCACCGTGGGCGACCTCGATCGCGCCGACGCCGGCCGCGTCGAGGGCGGAGACGATGCGTCGCACGTCGGTCGGGCTGATGCGGTGGCGCACCGCGTGCATCCCGTCCCGGAGAGTGACGTCCTGGATGAAGAGGTTGGGCTTGCTCGCCGGGGGGGTGGTGGGCGTACTCACTGGGTGGCTCCCTTCAGCTGGGCGATCCGCTCCGCGATCTGCAGGCCGGCGGAGGTCATGATGTCGAGGTTGCCCGCGTAGGCAGGCAGGTAGTGCGCGGCGCCCTCGACCTCGAGGAACACCGACACCTGGTGGGTCGGGCGGTTGCCGTCGACGAGCAGCGTCTCCACCGGCTGGTCGGCCGGGATCTCCGTGATCTGCACCTGCTGCTTGAGCCGGTAGCCGGGCACGTAGGCCGCGACGTCGCCGACCATCTTCTCGATCGACTGCCGGATCTCGTCGTGGACGGCGGGGTCCGGAGCGTCGACGAGGCAGAAGACGGTGTCCCGCATGATGAGCGGCGGCTCGGCGGGGTTGAGGATGATGACCGCCTTGCCGCGCTTGGCGCCGCCGACGGAGACGATCGCCTCGGAGGTGGTCTCGGTGAACTCGTCGATGTTGGCGCGGGTGCCCGGGCCGGCCGACTTGGAGGCAATGGAGGCGACGATCTCCGCGTACGCCACCGGCACGACCCGCGAGACGGCCGCGACCATCGGGATCGTGGCCTGGCCACCACAGGTCACCATGTTCACGTTCGGCGCGTCGAGGTGCTCACCGGCGTTGACCGCGGGCACGACGTACGGGCCGATGGCGGCCGGCGTGAGGTCGATCATGCGCTTGCCGAGCGGGGCCAGGCGCGCGTTGTTCGCGATGTGTGCCTTCGCCGACGTCGCGTCGAAGACGATCTCGATCTCGTCGAAGTTCGGCAGGCCGACGAGGCCCTCGACGCCCTCGGCGGTGATCGGCACGCCGAGGCGTGCGGCACGCGCGAGTCCGTCGGACGCCGGGTCGATGCCGACCATGGCACCCATCTCCAGATGCTCCGAATTGCGCAGCACCTTGATCATCAGATCGGTGCCGATGTTGCCGGATCCGATGATCGCGACCTTGACCTTGCTCATGCTTCCTTCCCTTCTACGAAACGAGCGGTCACGGTGCCGAGTCCGGACACGGTGACGGTGACGGTGTTGCCGGCGCCGACGGGCGCCATCGGGCCGAGGGCGCCGGACAGGATCACCTGACCGGCGAGCAGCGGCTGACCGAGTTCGCGGGCCGTGCGGGCGAGCCACACCACGGCCTCGATCGGGTCGCCCAGGCAGGCGGCGCCGTTGCCGCTCGACACCTCGCGTCCGTCGACCTCCATGGACATGGTGACCTCCACCGGCTCGACCTCGTCGAGGGTGCGCCGCTCGGTCCCGAGGACGTACACGCCGGAGGACGCGTTGTCGGCGACGGTGTCGCCGAAGCGGATGTCCCAGTTCTCGATGCGACTGTCGCAGATCTCGAGCGCGGCGACCGCGTAATCGATCGCGCCGCGGACTTGCGCCGCGTCCAGCGGACCCTCGATCAGGTCGGCACCGAGCACGAACCCGACCTCGCCCTCGATCTTGGGCTGGATCAGGCGGCTCATCGGGATGTCGGCGCCGTCGGCGAAGTCCATGTCTTCGAACAGGACACCGAGGTCGGGCTGGTCGACACCGAGTTGCTGCTGGACGGCGACCGAGGTCAGGCCGATCTTGCGGCCAACCACCTTGGCGCCGGCCTGCTGCCGGAGACCGTTGACACGATTCTGCACGGCGTACGCGGCGGCGAGGTCGTCGCTGCCGATCAGGTCCCGGACCGGCGCACAGGGCACACCGGCCGCGGCGGCGGACGTGAGACGGTCCGCCGCGGCGGCGACATCGGCCTCCCGTGCCGGGACGGCGTTCGTGGGTTGGTTCATGCCACCACTGTGGCGGTCGACGGCTCCCTGAACCAGGCTGTCGTCTCACTCAGCGATACACTTTTCCGGTGGCGGACACGGCGGACCTCGATACCGTGCTCGGCAAGGCGGTGACGATCCTGCGCGCCTTCCGAGCGGACGACCAGGTGCTCGCCCTCGCGGACCTGGTCCGGCGGACGGGACTGCACAAGGCCACGGTGCATCGACTCGCGGGCGACCTCGTCGCGAACCGACTGCTCGACCGCGTCGACGGCGGCTACCGGCTCAGCGGCGGCCTCTTCGAACTGGGGATGCGAGCGTCGCTCGAACGAAGCCTGCTCGAGGTGGCGATGCCGTTCCTGCAGGACCTGTACGAGCGAACCCACGAGACCGTGCACCTCGGCGTACGGGAGGGGCACGACGTCGTGTACATCGCGAAGATCGGCGGCCACCGCCAGGCGAAGTCCCCTTCCCGGACGGGTGGACGAAATCCGTTGCACTGCACCGCAATCGGAAAGGCACTGCTGGCGCACGCCACTCCGGATATCCAGCAGGAGGTGCTGTCGTCGCCGATGGCCCGCCGCACCGCGCACACCGTGGTGGCGCCCGGGCTGCTGCGCCGACAGCTGACCCGGATCGTGGAGACGGGGGTGGCGTTCGAACACGAGGAATCCGCACTCGGCCTCACCTGCGTGGCCGCTCCGGTCCTCGGACAGGGCGAGGAGCCCCTCGCCGCCATCAGCGTCACCGGACCGACCGGCCGGTTCCGGCCGGAGACCCAGGTCGGGGCCGTTCGCGCCGCGGCCGCGGGACTGGGCAGCACCCTGGCCCGACGCGAGCGACTCCGATAGGGGAGTGGGCGCCGCCCGCTACGGGTGCGGGGTGCCCGCACCCGTCAGCACGAACTCGCACCAGCATTCGAGGCCGTCCGATCCGGCCCGCACCGCCAATGGCGCCCGCCCGCCGGTCGCCCGCAACGCCGCCCGGTCGATCGGCCCGGCGATTCCCGGCAGTCCCGACACCGGGACCAGCCGGGCGGCGAGATCCCGGTGACCACGGGCCCGCACGATCGCGTTCAGGTATCCGGCCTCACCCCGCGCCTCCGCGAACTCACACACCCCCGGGACGACGGTGGTGATGTCGAATCGTCCACCCGCGCAGGTGATCACCGTCCCCCGCAGGTTTCCGACCGGTATCTCCGGCGAGTACCCGGAGTAGCAGCCGCTGCGATCCGCCTGCCACAGGTCGATCTCGGCACCGGAGAGCGGGCCGACCCCGCTGCCCCGGACCACCCCCACGATGCGCAGGGGTGTTCCGGGTTCGCGGTAGCGGACCGACAGGTTCGCCCGCCAGGGCAGCACCGGCCGCGCCGCCAGATAGAACTCGCGGTCGACATACTCGCGGAAACCGGCTGTCGCCGAGACGGATTCAGCGGTTGCCGAAGTAGGAGACATCGTCGTTGCCGATCAGATCGGGCACCGTCCAGCCGTCGAGGTCGTATTCGGACAGGCACTGCTCCGCCAGGCCCTTCATCGAGCTTGCGACGCCGCGGTTCTCCGCCGCGAAGAGCAGCTCGGCCTTGACGTTCTCGTGGTTTCCGGAGTAGTTGCGCTCGTACAGTTCGTGCCGGCCGCCGAACTCGGTGCCGATCGAATCCCACAGGGCCTTCATGACCTTCACCCGGTCGACCGCGGTGATTCCGTCCGAGCCGCGCACGTACTTGTCCAGGTACGGCCGCACGTCCGGGCTCTTGAAGTCCAGCGAGCTCGACGGCAGGTAGATCAGCCCGGAGGCCACGTCCTGCTCGATGATCTCCTTGATCCGCGGGTAGCCCTGGATCATGAACATCCGGTAGGTCAGGCCGTACTCGAGCTTCGGGATCACCGCATCCCCCACCCACGGCTCGGGGTCGCGGGCCATCGACTCCGTCAGGGACCAGAACAGGTTGCGCCAGCCGATCACCTCGCCGACCCGGGTCTGCACCCCCCGGAAGCCGCCGGCACCGGTGGCCTCGAGCGCCTTCATCAGCAGGCCGGCGATGAAGTCCAGCTTGACCGCGAGCCGAGTGCAGCCCTGAAAGGTGAAGCGCGGCAGGAACCCCGACTGCGGGAAGAAGGAGTTGATCCGGTCCACGTCGCCGTACATGAAGACGTTCTCCCACGGCACCAGCACCTTGTCGAAGACGAAGATGGTGTCGTTCTCGTCCATCCGGCTCGACAGCGGATAGTCGAACGGGCTGCCCATCACCGCGGCGTGCTCGGCGTAGGAGGACCGGCAGATCAGCTTCACGCCGGGTGCGTCCATCGGCACCGTGCAGATCAGCGCGAACTGCTTCTTCTTGATCGGCAGTCCGTAGTGCGCGATGAAGTTGTAGTTGGTGATCGCCGAACCGGTGGCCACGACCTTGGCGCCGGAGACGATCAGGCCGGCGTCGGTCTCCTTCTCCACCTTCATGAACACGTCCCCGACCTCGTCGGGCGGCAGCTGCCGGTCCACCGGCGGGTTGATGATCGCGTGGTTCCAGTACAGGACCTTCTCCTGGGACTCGCGGTACCAGCGCTCCGCGTTCTCCTGGAACGGCGAGTACAGCTCCTTGTTGGCGTGCAGGGTGCCCAGGAAGGACGCCTTGTAGTCGGGGCTGCGGCCCATCCATCCGTAGGTCATTCGCGCCCAGGTGGCGATGGCGTCGCGCTCCTTGAGCAGGTCGTCCGACGACGTGGGGGTCTTGAAGAACGGCATCGTCACACCGCCGTTGCCGGTGTCGGTGGGTGCGGTGAGCGTGTCGACGTGCTCGCCGGTGTGCAGCGCGTCGTAGAGGCGCGCGGTCATCCGGATCGGGTTGCGGAACGCAGGATGGGTGGTCACGTCCTTCACCCGGTCGCCGTGCAGCCAGATCTCGCGGCCGTCGCGCAGGCTCTCGATGTACTCGTCCCCGGTCATCGGCCGAGTGGCGAAGTTCGCCGTCGTGTTCGCGTCCGAACCGGCGGCCGGGTTGACCTGCGTCGGGTTGAACTCGGTGGTGGTCATGGTGATCCTTTCGTCGAGCAGTGGGTGCGACTCAGCCGATGGGCTGCGGACGCAGGGGAGTGAACGAGGTCTTGGCGTCGAACCATCCGCTGTGCGGGTCGTCCTGACTGCAGCTCCACGCGAGGGTCGCGGACGGAGCCCCCAGGTCGTGGAAGGTGCTGCGGTAGAACAGAAGCGGGTCCCTGCCGCTGGTCTCCGCGTCGACGATCTCGCCGATGAAGATGAGATGGTCGCCGCCGTCGTACTCACGCCACGGGACGCACGAGATGGTCGCGGCGGCGCCGGCCAGGACCGGCGCGGTCGCGCCCTCGACCCAGCGCGGCTCGGAGCGCTGGGGACGGCCGGCGAAGTGCATCGCCGTGTCGACCTGGTCGGCAGCCAGGATGTTCACCGCGAACGGCGCGGCGCTGAGATATCCGCAGGCCTTGGACTTACGCGTGAGCGTGACCTGGCAGAGCCGCGGCTCCAGCGAGATCGCCGTGAACGCGGTGACGGTCGCACCGTGCGGTTGGCCGTCGGAGTTCCGGCACGTGATCACGGTGACGCCGCTGGCGAACTGACCGAAGATGTTCCGGAGCTGACGTTGCTCCATGATGTGAGACCTCCGATTTCCGGGCTGCGCCGTGGTGGCCGGCCGCTGAGGTGATGACGAAGGTAGGGCCAGTACTGCGACCGGTCGATCCGCTGAGCGCGGAGACCATCCGCATTGCGCACCCGATGAGATCTGCGTCTCACGTGCACCTGGAAGTGACGCACGCGGCAGTGTTCAATTGCGGATACGGACGCACAAACCGCCACGCAACGGCCCGTGCAGGTTGGGAGGTTCAGCGAGAGATGTCGATCGAGACCCGCAACACGGCCGACTGGGACGAGGCGTCGCACGCGGTCGCGGACGCGTACTTCCCGCACACACTGACCCCGCTGACGCGAGACAGCGCGGCGGACATTGTGGTGCGGGCGGCGAGTCTGGGCCCGCTCCGAATCGCCCGCATCGGCTGGGGCGCCGACGTGACCGTTCAGTCCGATCATCCGGGCGCATTCGGGGTGAATATCCCGCTGTCCGGCAGCCTGGAGTCGGTCATCGGGCGCGATGTGGTCGTCTCGACCAGCGGGCTCGCGACGGTCTGCCCGCCGGACACCTCGACGCGGATCACCCGGTGGACACGGTCCTGCGAGATCATCGGCGTCCGGATCGACCGGGACGATCTCGAGCGCGAGATGCGCCGCATCCTGGCACGTCCGGCACAGCGGCTTCCGCCGCAGATCGACCTGACCACACCGGCCGGGGCGAGCTGGCTGCGGTTCGTCGAGTCCCTCTCCGATCAACTCCTCGACGCGCCCGGCCTGCTGCACAACGACCTGGTCGCACGGCAGCTCTTCGGTGCGGTTACCACCGCCTTCGTGCTCGCCGCGGTCCCGGACGACGGGGCCGGCTGCGTGGCGCGGCCGCGGATCGTCAAGCGGGTCCTCGACGAGCTGCACGGCGATCCCACCCGGCCCTGGACCGCGGGCGAGATGGCCGAAGTCGCCGGCGTGAGCGTGCGCAGGCTGCAGGAGGGCTTCCGGCAGTACGTCGGCCGCAGTCCGTCGGAATGCCTGCTGGACATCAGGCTCGAACGGGTGCATGCCGACCTCCTCGACGCGCAGCCGCACGACACGGTGACCGATGTGGCCCTGCGCTGGGGATTCACCCACACTGGCCGATTCGCCGCCGCCTATCGGCACAAGTACGGCGTCCCGCCGTCCGCGTCCCTGCGCGGTACCTGACGGGCGCGGCCTCGCCGCCCGCTCCATCGCCGTCGTTCTCAGCGTCGGTTCAGCCACCTGTGTCTACGGTCTGGCGTTGTGAGCGAGACAACGAGATCCGAGATCGTCGCGACCCCGGGCGTGATGCTCAGCAAGGTGCCCGAGATCACGGTGTGGTTCTGGGTCATCAAGATCCTGTGCACCACCGTGGGGGAGAGCTTCGCCGACTGGATCAACATGACCCTCGGCGTCGGCCTGAACGCGACCGCTCTCGTCTTCACGGCAGTACTGGCCGCGGTTCTCGGGTGGCAGTTGCGACTCAACCGCTACGTACCGTTCGTCTACTGGCTGACGGTGGTCGTGATCAGCGTGACGGGCACGCTGTACACCGACATCCTCACCGACAATCTGGGCGTTCCGCTCGCGGTGAGCACGGGCGTCTTCGCGGCGGTGCTGGCCGTGGTGTTCGGCGTGTGGTTCGCGCGCGAGCGGACCCTCTCCATCCACAGCATCGTCACGACGCCGCGAGAGTTGTTCTACTGGCTCGCGGTACTGGTCACCTTCGCCCTGGGTACCGCGGCCGGCGACTGGACCCTCGACCTCACCGGCTGGGGACCGGGTACCGCGGTGCTGCTGCCGGCCGGGCTGATCGGCCTGGTCGTGATCGGCTGGCGGCTCGGGGCGAACGCCGTGCTGTCCTTCTGGCTCGCGTACATCCTGACCCGCCCGCTCGGTGCCAACCTCGGCGACTGGTTCGCCTCCCCGTCCACCGAGCACGGACTCGGCTTGGGTACCGCCCTCACCAGCGCGATCTTTCTCGTCGCGATCCTCGCCACGGTCGTGTACCTCACCCGCACGCGCAGCGACGTCGTCGAAGAGCACGACCGGACCCAGACGCCGCCCGCGCGTCCGGAACGCGAGCGGATCATGCTCGGCTACTACGCCGTAGTCGCTCTCGCCACCGGCGCGCTGCTCGTGTGGGCCGGCGGGCAGCCGCATGCAGCCGCGGCGAGCGAGGAGGACACCGGCGCGGAGTCCGTGACCGCAACGCTCACTCCGGGTCAGACGACCGCGCACTTCCCGGCGGCGGAGACAACGCAGTTCCGCACCACCGCGCAAGACACGCTCACCGACGTGCAACGCGGCGACCAGACCGGAGCCCGCGCCCGGGCGAAGGACCTCGAAACCGCGTGGGACGACGCCGAGTCGACGCTGCGTCCCATGGACACGGCCGCCTGGCATGTCCTCGACGATCGGATCGACAGCGCCCTCCACGCGGTGCGCGCCGGCAAACCCGATCCCGCGACCGAGACGCAGACCCTGACCGCGCTGTTGACGGCCCTTCAGTGAGAAAGCGGCCGAAAGCAACTACGGTGCAGCGACTCTCGCAGTCGAACGAAGCACTCACCGGGTAGATCCCGTCGCTAGGCGTCGGCGGCAACCCGCGCCTCCGTCGTGGTGTGCCGCCTCCGGTACCGGCGGTCATCTCACAGCCGGGCTCCCTCATGCGAATGGCGCGCGCGACGAGCCGGACCATTTCCGGCGAGGCCCTTGTTCCCGCTCGGCCCGGAGCAGACGTGGGACCTCGTCTTCGGTAACCGGATGCCGCGCTCGGTCGAACTGTCCGACTCGCTCGTCGGGGTCGAAGACGACGAGATGCGGGCGAACGGAACTCCGCGGTCCGTGATGCTGACCCGCGTCGGTCCCAGAACGATGCACGGCACCTCCGACCGCACGGTCAACGACCGCCCGCGCAGCACCGTCAATGCGGTGCTCGACAACCCCTTCGGGGGGTGTCGACGAGATGGACTTCCGGCCTGAGGGGCCGAACACGCGGGTGTCGTTCTGCTGGAGGATCGAAGCGGCGAGCTCGTTCGCCCGAATCATGCTGCCGGCTCTCGCACCGCTGGTGGCCCGCTCACCCCGGGACAACCCGCACGATCCTTGATGGCAGCGCAGGCGCGGAACGGCGGCGCGTCGCGGTGGAGAAAAGGGAGTACCAACTCCCTTCCACTTTCAACATATAGCCGACCGGGGGGCTTGCCGCAAGACCCGGGTAGTCCCGCAGAATCGTCAACCCAAGCCGGAATCCGGGCAATCGGAAGCAACGAAGGCGCCGGGCAAGCTGGGAAGGGCCGCCCGCGCCCGGGCGAATCGCGCTGGATCGTCGATCCAGGAAACAGTAAGGGGCACATGCCAACTCAGGGTTACGACGACGAACTGATGTCCGAGCGAAACTATGTCGCCGGGCTGTACACGCGGCTCGACGCCGAACGCGCGCGAGTGAAAGGGAGGTACGCCGCGGCGTTGCGGGGGCCCGTCGACGTCACGAACGGCGGGACGCTCGTGGAGCGCGATGCCGCGGTTCGTGCCCTCGCCACAGAGGTCACGCGGCTGGACGTGGCGGACAACGGACTGTGCTTCGGCAGGTTGGACACCCTCTCGGGCGAACGGTCCTACGTCGGCCGGATCGGCATCTTCGACGAGGCGAACGAGTTCGAACCGCTGCTGCTCGACTGGCGGGCGCCTGCGGCGCGCGCGTTCTACGTCGCCACCGCCGCGAACCCCGAGGGCATGAGCCGACGCCGCCAGTTCCACATTCGCGGGCGCCACATGGTCGACTTCACCGATGAGGTCCTCGGCCGGCCCGGTGGCAGTGAGCGCGGAGGCAGGGGAGACGCAGCCCTGCTCGCGGCGGTCAACACGCCACGCGGTGGCGGGATGCGCGACATCGTGGCGACCATCCAGGCCGAGCAGGACCAGATCATCCGGCTGGATCACCCCGGGGTTCTCGTCATCGAAGGCGGCCCGGGCACCGGGAAGACCGTGGTGGCGCTGCACCGCGTCGCGTACCTGCTCTACACCCAGCGGGAGCGGATGGAACGCCACGGTGTGCTCGTGGTCGGACCCAACCCGGCCTTCCTGAACCACATCGGGCGGGTTCTGCCGTCGCTGGGCGAGTCCAATGTGGTGCTCACGACCACGGGCGATCTCGTGCCCGGTTTGCACGTCACCGCCGAGGACACTCCGGACGCCGCGCGGCTCAAGGGCTCGCTGAAGATCCTGGACGTGCTCGCGGCGGCGATCGCCGATCGGCAGCGCCTGCCGGAGGATCCGCTGCAGATCGAACTGTCGGACGCCGTGGTGCGGATCGACGCCGAGACCGCGGAATGGGCCGTCCAGGAGGCGCGCGCGAGCGGACTGCCACACAACGAGGCGCGTGCGGTATTCGGCGACATCGTCACCTGGGTGCTCACCGAACGGGCGATTGCCCGGATCGGTCGGGGCTGGTTGACCCGCAAGGACCGTGAAGCGTGGGAGCAGCTGCGGGCAGACCTGACCGACGAGCTCGCGGACAACGACCGGTTCATCGCCGCACTCGACGAACTCTGGCCGATACTCACACCGGAAACACTACTGGCACAGCTGTATACGTCTCGCGAACGGCTGCGCGCGGCGGGCGCCGAGCCGGCGTTGTGGCGCGCCGACGGGGACGCGTGGACGGTGTCGGACGTCCCGCTGCTCGACGAACTCGTCGACCTGCTGGGCCGGGACAAGGCGGTGGATCAGACCGCCGAAAGGGAACGCAAGGCCGAGGCCGAGTACGCCGCGGGCGTGCTGGACCTCATGGTCGGCCGCGCGGACCACATGGACGACGAGGACCACCTGTTCGCCAGTGACCTGCTCTACGCCGAGGACCTGGCGGACCGCTTCGTCGAGCGTGACAGCCGGGACCTCGCCGAACGCGCTGCCGCGGACCGGGATTGGACGTACCGGCACGTCGTGGTCGACGAGGCGCAAGAACTGTCGGAGATGGACTGGCGGGTGCTGATGCGGCGCTGCCCGGGCCGATCCTTCACGGTGGTCGGCGACCTCGCCCAGCGCCGGTCCGCGGCGGGCGCGACATCGTGGGGCGCGATGTTCGAGCCGTACGTACCCGGTCGCTGGGCCTACCGGTCGCTGTCGGTCAACTACCGCACGCCGGCGGAGATCATGACCGTCGCCGCCGCGCTGCTCGCCGAGTTCGCGCCCGGCGTCAGACCGCCGGAGTCCGTGCGCGCGTGCGGCGAGCGGCCGTGGTCCAGACGGGTCGGCGAGTGCGAACTGGACACTGCCATAGAGGAGTTCGTGCGGAACGAAGCCGGTCGCGAGGGCACCAGCATCGTGATCGGACCACCGGGCGTGCCGGGCACGGTGGCGGCCTCGGCGACGAAGGGCCTCGAGTTCGACGCCGTCCTGGTGGTGGACCCGGAAGGGATCCTCGCCGACGGCCCGCGCGGCGCGGCCGAGCTCTACGTCGCCCTCACCCGCGCGACCCAGCGTCTCGGCGTGTTGCACCGGGGACCGTTGCCGCAGGCCCTGACGGGACTCGCCGAGGCCGGGACATCCGCCCGGGCCGAGAGGTTCGTGTAGCGATCCCGGCGTCGGGTCCGCTGGTGTTCAGAGCAATCCGCCGTCGAGGGAGGCCAAGAGTGCCGGCTCGGGATCCGCTGCGGTGGACGCGTTCGCCGCGGCGACGACGATCACGAGCACCGCCACCAATGCCGAGAAGACACCGAACGCCCCCAACACGCGCCGGGTCCGACGGTCGGACGACCGTGTTCCGGCGAACCTCTTCCACAGGACCACGCTCGCGCCGATGAGGACGGCCGCCACCACCACGGCAATCACGGCCATTGCCAAGTGATATCGAGCGAAATCACTGATCATCACGTCGAGCGCGGGCGGGGCCTGGCCACTCCCAGTCGGGGGGTCGGCCAGCCCCTGCCTGACCTGACCGAGCGTGTCGGCGAGTTCGCCGTCGGCTTCGCCGACCGGCAGCATCGACAACAGCGAAGCGAAGGGCGACACCGCACCCTGGACGTTGGCCATCACCGCCGCCAGGGAGAGCAGCGCGAGCATCGTGGCGAGAACACCGCCCGACGCGAGGGCGGCCCTTCTTCCCACCGCCAGATCGCCGGCGGCCAGGAAGGCCCTCCAGAGAAGGATGCCGAGCGCAACGAGCACGACAAACAGGATCGCCGCGATCACGGCCTTGGCCACGTGGTAGCGGAACCAGTAGTCGGCCACACCGTCCAAGCTGGGAGAGAAGTCGCGGCCGCCGAATCTCCAGTACTCGACGAACGCGCCACGGAGGGCTTCGACGAGGTCACCCTGGTCGGAGAAGCCTCCGCCCGGTCCGATCGCCGCCAGCGCGCGCGGGCCGACGAGGAAGGCGACAACGAGAGCCGCAGCGAGAGCGCCGAGCACGGCGACCGCGCGACCGGAGGCACCCGCGAACCGAGACGGGATTGGGTTGCTGTGCAAGGAGATTCCTTCAGCTCGATCCTGTATCTGCTGTGGGCCGGCCGGTGCCTACCACGCGACAGGCGCCATCGGGGCGAGACCGAGATCGGCGAGCTCGGCCGCGCCACGGGCGGCGTGCTCGCCACCGGCGAGCACCCTGGTCCGTGCCGACTGGTAGCGGCACCCGGCGGCGTCGAACGCAGCCGCCGTGGCGAGCAGCCGCTGCCGGTCCGCGGCGAGCAGCGCGTCCGCCCGCTCCACGATCGCACCGGCGACGGGGTTCCCAGCCACGATCGTGCGGGCCTCCAGCAGGCGCTCGCCGGCGTCGGGGCTCCCGGCGAGCACGCCGGCCTCGGCGCGAAGCGCGACGTACCAGTGCAGCCAGATCCACGTGACCCAACGCCACACCTCGCCGTGCGCGGCGGCCATCCGCTCCAGCGCCTCGCCGGGCTGTCCGCGGTGGAGCAGGACCTGCGCGTCGAAGATCGCACCGTAGCCGTCGGCCTGCCCCGGTTCGCTGCCGAGCTGACGCAGCATCGCGCCCCATTCGCGCCGGGAGTCAGGGTCGTCGCGCAAACCGTGAATCATCGCCACTCCGGCCACCGCCGGGCCGAGCACCGACCTGGCGGGGCTGCCCGCCCGCTGCCACGACTCGAGGAACCTGCCACTGACGGTGAGCACCTCGTCGGCGTTGCCGGCCATCGCGTCGGCCACCAGCAGCCAGCTCGTGGCACGGTGGCCGACCTCCGCCAGCAGCGGATGATCCGCGAGTTGCCGCGCCCACCGACGGGCGCCCGCGAGGTCCCCCGCGCCGAGGCCGGCCTCGGAG
>NZ_JBHZAH010000123.1:0-14078 GCF_042754225.1 Rhodococcus sp. NPDC059234 | reverse complement strand
CAGCCCCTGACCCGCGGGCTGCGGGTCGGGGACGGGGCCAGGGTCGCGGGGGAGCGCGTTCAGGCCTCCCGCATGTAGGCGCGGACCGTCAACGGTGCCATCACGGCGATGATGACCGCGGCGCCGAGCAGCGACCACACCACGTGGATGCCGAAGTGGCCGTCGTTGACGAGTTCGCGGACCGCCGTCACCAGGTGTGAGACCGGGTTGACCTGCACGAAGGCCTGCATCCAGCCGGGCATGGTGTCGGCCGGGACGAAGGCGTTGGACATGAAGGTCAGCGGGAACAGGACCAGCATCGAGATGCCCTGCACCGACGACGCCTTGTTCATGAGCACGCCCATCAGCGCGAAGATCCAGCTGATCGCGAAGGCGCACACGATCACCAGCACGCCGGCCGCGACGATGCCGACCACGCCGCCCTGCGGGCGGTAGCCGATCGCGAGACCCATCGCGAAGGTGATGGTGGTGGCGATGGCGTAACGGACCACGTCGGACAGCAGCGCGCCGGCGAGCGGCGCGATACGGGCGATGGGCAGGGACCTGAACCGGTCGAACACACCCTTGTCCATGTCCTCGCGCAACTGGGTGCCGGTGACGATGGACGCCGTGATCACGGTCTGGACCAGGATGCCGGGAATGATGATCGGCAGGTACGACTTCACGTCGCCGGAGACCGCACCGCCGAAGATGTAGGTGAACATCACCGTGAAGATCAGCGGCTGGATCACCACGTCGAACAGTTGCTCGGGGTTGTACTTGAGCTTGAGCAGTCCGCGATACGCCATGGTCAGCGAGTTCGCGACGGACTGGCTCAGGCTGATGGACCGCACGAAGGGCGGTGAGCCGGGGTGCGCGACCGTGATGTCGGGCGCGAGGGTGGCGGTGCTCATGCGATGCTCCGTTCGGTGTCGGACTCGGTTGCGGCGGAATCGGATTCGTCGGTTCCGTGTCCGGTGATGGTGAGGAAGACCTCGTCGAGACTGGGCTTGCTGACGGTGATCTCGTCGACGCCGATCCCGTGCTCGCGCAACCGGATCAACAGTTCGGGTGTGACGGACGGGTCGGTCATCGGGGCGGTGAGCCGGCCCGCCTCCGGGGTGATCGCGACCTCCACGCCGAGCGACTCGGCGAGCAGTGACCGGGTGCGCTCGGCCTGTGTCTTGTCCACGATCTTCAGTTGCAGGGAGGACACCCCTACCGAGGCCTTGAGCTCGTCGGCGGTGCCGTCGGCGATGACCTTGCCGCGATCGATGACCGCGATCCGGTCGGCGAGCTGGTCGGCCTCGTCGAGGTACTGGGTGGTGAGCAGCACCGTGGAGCCTTCCGCGACCAGTCTGCGGATGGTGTCCCACATCTGGGCGCGGGTGCGTGGGTCGAGGCCGGTGGTGGGCTCGTCGAGGAACAGCAGAGGCGGGTGCGCGATCAGGCTCGTGGCCAGGTCCAGGCGTCTGCGCATGCCGCCGGAGAAGTTCTTGAGCGGCTTGCGCGCGGCCTCGACGAGGTCGAACTCCTCGAGCAGTTCGGAGGCCTTGCGCTTGGCCTCGGGGCGGGACAGCCCGAGCAGCCTGGCGAAGACCACCAGGTTCTCGGTGGCGGACAGGTCCTCGTCCACGGAGGCGTACTGGCCGGTGACGCCGACCAGCGACCGCACGGCGGTGGGTTCCCGGACGACGTCGTGCCCGAAGATGCGGGCCTCGCCGCCGTCGGGGCGCAGCAGGGTGGCGAGCATGCGGACGGTGGTGGTCTTGCCGGCGCCGTTGGGTCCGAGCACACCGTAGACGGTGCCGGTCGGGACGGTGAGGCTGACGCCGTCGACGGCGGCGCTGTCGCCGAAGCGCTTGACCAGTCCGACTGCCTCGATGGCGGGGGGAGCGGTGAGGTTCATGAGGGTCCTAGGGTCGCGGTTCTCCGGGGCGGAGTTCCTTCGGTGTTGGGACCACCGTGCGCGACCGCCCTTGCGCCGCCCTTGCGTCGCGCATGCGGCCGCTGTCGCGGTGCGATCGGTCGACGCTGTCGCGGTGCGATCGGTCGACGCTGTCGCGGTGCGATCGGTCGGCGCTGTCGCGGTGCGATCGGTCGGCGGTCGACCGTTGACAGTCGGGCACGCGGGGCACATTATGAACACACATTCATGAATGTCTGTTCATGGCGAGGAGGGTTCGATGGACACGATCGTCAACACCGCACAGTCCGAGGCGTGGAACGGTTACGAGGGCGGCCACTGGGCCGCCCATCAGGACCGGTACGACCAGGTCAACGTCGGTTTCAACGACGCCCTGCTCGCCGCCGCCGCACTGGGAGAGTGCGACCGTGTCCTCGACGTCGGCTGCGGCAACGGGCAGACGACCCGGCTCGCCGCCGGTGCCGCGGCGGGAGGCCACGCGACGGGGCTCGACCTCTCGGAACCGATGCTCGCCCGGGCGCGCGCGTCCGCGGAGACGGAGGGCGTCGGGAACGTCTCGTTCGCGCGCGGCGACGCGCAGGTCTACCCGTTCGCGGACGCCGAGTTCGACGTCGCGATCAGCCGGTTCGGCATCATGTTCTTCGCCGACCCGGTCGCAGCGTTCGCGAACATCCGTCGGGCGCTGCGGCCGGGTGGTCGGATGGCGTTCCTGACCATGCGAGACCTGCGCGACGAGGATCTCGGCACCGTCCTCGACGCGGTCGGAGACCTGCTGCCGTGGCAGCCCGGCAAGGCCAACGCCGGCCCGACCTCGTTGGCGGATCCCGCTCGTATCGAGGCGGTCCTTGCCGCGGCGGGATTTGATTCCGTCGGGGTGAGCCCGGTCGAGGCCGAACAGGTGTGGGGCTGGGACGCCGCCGACGCCGCCGAGTTCCTCGGCAATTGGGGCCCGGTCCGGTTCGCCTTGCGCGAGGCCGACTCGGCCGCGACCGACCGGTTTCGCGGCGCACTCACCGAGGCGCTGCGACCGTTCGAGCGATCCGGCGCCGTCCGGATGCGCGGCACCGCCTGGCTGGTGCGGGCGGACCGGCGTTGACCCGGGTACGCACTCTCACCGCATACGATCGGACGCGATGTCACCGAGAAGAGCTGCCGCGCTGCGCGGCGACGCGAACCTGCGCGAGCACCTGATCGCGGCGGCCGAACGACTGATCGCGCGACGCGGCACCGCGGGACTGACCGTCCGTGACATCGCCCGTGAGGCCGAGGTCGCGGACGGGGTGCTCTACAACCACTTCGCGAACAAGGAGGAGCTCCTCGGGCTCGGGCTGGCCGCGCGGGTGCGGGCGGTCGAGGCGGGGCTCGGGGGCGCGGTGCCCACTGCTGGTGACGGAACCGTCGCAGAGAACCTGCGGACGTTGGTGCGGCGCGGCTTTGCCCTGCACCGCGCAATCCTGCCCGCGTTCGTCGGAGCGTTGACCCAGCCGAAGGTGCTGTCCGCGTATGCATCCCACGAGACGGACGAGCCGCCGCTGCGGGCGCTGCTCGCCGACTACCTGCGCGGCGAGCAGCGAATCGGACGAGTGGATGCGGCCGCCGACGTCGACGCCGCGGTGACGATGATCAGCGGCGCCTGGCACGACCTCGTGCTCCGGGGCCTGCTGAGCGGGGAGCCGCCCGCGTCCGAGGAGCCTGTCGACAGTCAGGTGGACGCGATGGTGGACACCGTCCTCCGCGGCATCGGCCCGCGCTGACTCAGTCCTCGGGGTGTGGGGCGCCGGACAGTCGCGCGACCAGCGCGCGACGGTCCACCTTGCCGGGGCCGCGCAGCGGCAGCGCGTCGAGCAGGTGCAGCTCGCGCGGTGCGGCGGTCGGGTCGAGGACCGCTTCCACGTGCGCGCGGAGTTCGGCGAGAGTCGGCGTCGCGCCCGTGACCGGCACCACCGCCGCGACCACCCGTTGGCCCAGCCGGGGGTCCGGGAGACCGATCACCGCGCACTCCGCGACCGCGGGATGGTCGGTCAGCGCGGCCTCGACCACCTGCGGGACCACGGTGAGCCCACCGGTGGAGATCGCCTCGTCGAGCCGGCCGGTCACGTGCAGCACGCCGTCGGTCACCATCCCGGCGTCGTCGGTCCGGAACCATCCGGGCTCCGCGAACGCCGGGTGGTCGGGCAGCCCGCGGTAGCCCGACGCCAGCACCGGTCCACCGAGCAGGACCCGCCCGGTGCGGTTTCGCTCGTCGCTGCGCTCGCCGGTGCGGTGTCGCTCGTCGCTGCGTTCGCCGGTGCGGTGTCGCTCGTCGCTGCGCTCGCCGTCCTCGACGATCTTCACCCGGACCCCGTTCAGGGGCACCCCGTCGTACACGCAGCCCCCGCAGGTCTCGCTCATTCCGTAGGTGCGCACCACGGTGATTCCCGCGTCCACGGCGCGGGCGAGCACCGGCGCGGGGGTGGCCGCCCCGCCGAGCATGACGGCGTCGAGTTCGGCGAGAGCGGCGGTCGCCTCGGGATGGTCGAGGGCCTTGACCAGCTGGGTGGGTACCAGCGAGGTGTACCGGCGCGGGCCGGTCATCGCGGAGATCGCGGCGGGCAGCGCCTGCGGATCGAAACCCGTTGTCACATCGACGATCACCGGCTCGGTGCCGGCGAGGAGGCCGCGCAGCAGCACCTGCAGTCCGGCGATGTGGTGTGGGGGCAGCACCAGCAACCAGGACCCGGGTCCGCCGAGCCTGGCGTGGGTGGCTTCGCCGCTGGCCCGCAGCGCGGCGGCAGTGAGCATGGCGCCCTTGGGAATTCCGGTGGTTCCCGACGTGGCGACGACCAGCGCGATCGACGCGTCGATCGGTTCGCCGGGATGCAGCGCATCGCTCAGCCGCGCGATCTCGCGGTCGTCGCCCGCAGGCACCGGCAGCAGGGCCTCGCCGCGGCCCGCCAGTGCGCCGTCGAGAGTGGGGAGCACCGCGGCGGCCGCCGGGCCGGCCGGGACGGACAGGGTCTGCAACACGGAACTCACGAGTCGATGCTGCCAGAAAGCGTGCGGTCGGCCGACCACCAGGGACTGTGAGCCGCCGGGGCTCACGCGCCGAGACGGTCCGATGACGTCGCTGCGCGATGGTGCTCTCCCGCGCGAACCGCCGGTTCCCGCGCGGGACGCGAACCGGAGTCGGGGGCCGAAGCAACGACGTCGGGCGCGCCAGCATGTTCACGACACGCATGAAGGTTGCCCCGACCTGGGGATCGGAGGCCGCCGCGCGGTGCACCCGGTCGACGCAGGCGTTGGCTGCCGGGGTCCGCCTGCTGCGCGGCCCTCCGACGAACGGCATCTGCAGGTCGGCGTCGGCGGAAATCTGTCGGGCGTCGTCGAGTGCCGGGCGGATGCTGCGTGGGAAGCGATGCGCGAGCCGTCGGTCGTCCTGGCGCAGGCAATGTCGCAGCGCGAGAGCTTGGACTCCCGCCACCGTCATGCCCTGCCCGTACGGGTCGAAGCCACAGTTCGTGTCGGGGAACGGAAGGTACCCCTCGAGTCACGGCTGGGTCTGGGCGCTGCGCCGGATGCATCGACCACGAGATCCGACTCGACCGTCTCGTCCGCTGTTCGGGTTCCCTTGTGCTTCAGTGTGATTCCCGTGACGACCGCTTCTCGTGACCTCCCCCTCACGCCCCCGAGTTCGTACTTTCCGCTTCGGCGTCGAGGGGGAGGGCGGCAGCGTAGTCGACTACTCGAATCGGCCGCAGGGGGTCGTCAGGGCTTCCGCGTGGGCAGCGGCTACGGCGCGGGCGGGGGATCCTCGCCGTCCCAGGAGTCGGGGTCCGCGAGTGGCCAACCGCCGGCGACGAGATGCGCCCGTACCCGCGCGGTGTCCGACTCGAGCGGCATCTCGTCGGTGACCTTGGTGATCAGGACGCCGATGTCGATCTTGTCGATGGGCGCCGGCGCCTGGTTCACCAGCGCGTCGGTGACGGTGCGGACCTCGTCGTCGGAGAGCCTGCGTCGCAGCAGTGCGATCAGCGGGATGTAGTCCTGCTCGGGCACGCCGTTGGGATACCCGGCGCGCAGCCAGCCGAGTATCGAGGTGAGAAGCGGAGGAAGGGCCACGGGTGCTGTCCCCTCTACGGTGCCGCGTCGGAGTGGACACGCCGATCGGGGGCGGCGACCGGCTCGGCGTCGGCGACCGGCTCGGGCTCGGCGACCGGCTCGGGCTCGGCGACCGGCTCGGGATCGGCGAGCGGCCAGCCCGCGGCAGCCAGCACGGACGCAACGCGAGCGATGTCGCTGTCCGACGGCGCGCTGTGGGTCGTCTGTTCGATCAGCTCGCCGATCTCCTCCCGGGTGATGACCGGGTCCTGACCGTCGTGGGACTCGGCCAGCGCGACGGAGACGTCCTTGATCTGCTCGGCGGTCAGCTTGCGGTGCAGCAGAGCGACGAGCGGGATCCGGTCCTTCGGCGGAACGCCCTTGGGGTAGCCGGCACGCAGCCACTTGATGACCGACAGCGGGAAGGACGGTTTAGCGGTGGTCACAAACGTTGCCTCTCGACTCCGGGGCCGATGCCAGTACAGCTCGATGTGCGGATTGTCCGGCGCTAGAACAGTTCGATGCCGAATGTGTTCGCGAGGAAATCCGACATTATGAACAGGATGCCAGTCACGATCGCGATCACCACGACGGCGAAACAGGCCACCGCCCCGACGACGGCGAGCGGGTTGCGGGTGGTGGTCACGGTGCCGGACTCGGCGGTCACGCTCGTCGTGCCGGAGCCGAGCAGCCGCAGTCCCGCGGCGAACAGGGCAGGCAGTCCCGCGCCGAGCAGCAGTCCGACGAGGACCACCTGCCAGAGCGAATCGAGCGTCTTCGTCAGCAGATCCATGCGTTCGCCTCTCAGGCCTTCACGTTGCTGGGGGGCTGGGCCAGCGGATTCGTCAGCGTGGCCGGTGCCGGGACTGCGGGGGGAGCGGGGATCGCGGCGACGTCCGCGGGCTCGAGTCCACCGGCCCAGTCTGCGTTGACATTGCTCGGGTCGATCGGCTGACGCCGCGACCGGAGGTACATCACTCCGGCCAGGGCGAGCAGGATCGTGAATACGACCAGGACACCGGGCAGCCCGCCGATCAGATGGGCGGCGCCCCAGCAGATCGCCCCGACCAGCGCCGCCGACGGCAGGGTGATCAGCCACGCGACCGCCATCCGTCCGGCGACTCCCCAGCGCACCTCGGCGCCGCGGCGGCCGATGCCGGTGCCCAGGATCGAGCCGGTGGCGACGTGCGTGGTCGACAGCGGCAATCCGAGGTGGCTCGAGGTGAGGATGATCGCGGCCGAGGACGCCTCGGCGGCCATGCCCTGCGGTGCGGCGATCTCGACCAGGCCCTTGCCCAGCGTGCGGATCACCCGCCATCCGCCGAGGTAGGTGCCGAGGGCGATCGCGATCGCGCAGCTGAGCTTGACCCAGAACGGCATCTCGGAGTCGGCGGTGATGGTGCCGTGGGCGACGAGCGCGAGGAAGATCACGCCCATCGTCTTCTGTGCGTCGTTGGTGCCGTGGGCGAGGGAAACCAGGGAGGCGGAACCGATCTGGCCGAGCCGGAACCCGGACTCCTTCGTGTCCTCACGCACCCCGGAGGTGATGCGGTAGATCACCCAGGTGCCGCAGGCCGCGACCAGTGAGGCGACGACCGGAGCGAGAATCGCGGGGACGATCACCTTGCTCAGCACGCCCGACCACTCGACGCCGTTCATGCCGATGCCGGCGATGGCCGCGCCGATGAGTCCGCCGAACAGTGCGTGCGAGGAGCTCGACGGAATGCCGAACAGCCAGGTCGCCAGGTTCCAGATGATGCCGCCGACGAGTCCGGCGAACACGATCAGCAGTAGCGCGTCGCCGCTGACGGACCCGAGATTGACGACGCCCTTGGCGACGGTGGCGGCGACCTCGACGGACAGGAACGCGCCGACCAGGTTCAGCGTTGCCGACAGTGCCACCGCGACCTTTGGTCGAAGAGCCCCGGTCGCGATGGACGTTGCCATCGCGTTTCCGGTGTCGTGGAAGCCGTTGGTGAAGTCGAACCCGAGGGCTGTGACGACCACGACGAGAAGAACGATGAGTTCCGCGTTCACAAGCCTTGATCCTCCGTTACGACGGCGTAAAAGTCGAGTCGGTCCCTGCTGTTGGGGCGTGGTTTCCGGCACAGTCCGCGAGGCGCCGGCGCGGGCCGGTCCGATTACCAGTGCGGAGGTCCCCCACGGGCGCCGATCGCGTGCCGATCGTCACAGGCCCGATCGGCTGTGGCGCCGATCACCATGCGGTCTCACTGAGCGGGAAGTTCTCGAAGTCGGATCGGGGCCGCTGTCTACCGTCCCCGCATCGAGTGACGCGGAACACGTGCGCTCGACCCGCGAAGAATGGAGACAGCCATCGTGAAACCAAAGAAGATCGCCACAGTGGTGTCGGCGCTCGCGCTGTCGGCGGCGCTGCTCTCGGCCTGCGCGACGGACCGCGGCGGCGATGCGGGCGTCCCGTCCTCCGGGAGCGGATCGGGCGCTGCCGCCTCGGCTACCGCCTCGGACGCGAAGTTCGGGACGCTGGACTCGCCGTGCGGCAAGGGGGACGCGAAGGGCGCTACCGACCAGGGCGTCAGCGACACCGAGATCAAGATCGGGTACGGCGACGACCGCGGCTACGCGCAGAGCCCCGGGCTGAACAAGGAGATGTCCGACGCCGTCTCCGCGATGATCGACTGGTGCAACCAGCAGGGCGGCATCAACGGGCGCAAGGTCGTCGGTACCGACTACGACGCCGCGCTGACCCAGGCGAACACCGTCATGCAGGAGGCCTGCGGGTCTCAGTTCATGATGGTCGGCCACGGCTTCGCGATGGACCAGACCGCCGAGCAGACCCGCGTGGCGTGCAACATGGCCGCCGTCCCCGGCTTCACGGTCTCGCCGGACGCGGCCAACGGCCCGATGACCTACCAGGGTGTGCCCTTTCCGGTGGACTTCGGCAACGCCGCCGCCTGGTTCCAGATGGCCCAGATGCACCCCGACCTGAAGAACGACTTCGACCTCGTCGGGTCGACCATGCCGACGATCATCTCCTCGCTCGCGAAGACCCGCTCCATGGCCGAGGCCGCGGGATTCAAGCTCAAGGACTGCGGCGTCACGCTGAACTACCAGGGCGAACCGACCTACGTGCCGTTCGCGGAGAAGTACAAGCAGTGCGGCGTCAAGGGCCTGTGGACCTCGCGCTCGCCCGTGCCGAACGAGTTCAACTTCTTCAAGGCGGTCGAGCAGGTCGGCATCGACCCGATCATTCTCGGTGAGGCCACCTGGTACGGAAACTCCGCGCAGCAGTTCAACAAGGACAGCGGCGTCCTGGACACCCTCAACGCCGACATGACCTTCCAGATGCTGGAGAACGCCGACAAGGTGCCCGCGGTCAAGAAGTACCAGGAGTTGGTCGCTGCGAAGGGCGGCAAGACCGCACTGCTCGGCATGCAGTCCACTTCCTCGTTCCTGCTGTGGGCCACCGCGGCCAAGGAGTGCGGCTCGGACCTGACCCGCCAGTGCATGATCGACGAGCTCTCGAAGATTCACGAGTGGGACGGCGGCGGACTGCACGCGGTCACCGACCCGGGCAAGAACATGCCGGCCAAGTGCGGCCTGATGGTCTCGCTCCAGGGCGACAAGTACACGCAGGTGTTCCCCTCGCAGGCAGCCGAATTCGACTGCAACGACAAGTACCTGATCAAGACGGACCCGTCGACCTGGGGCACCACGCTCGGCCCCGACCGCATCTCGACCAAGTACAC
Source organism: Rhodococcus sp. NPDC059234 (assembly GCF_042754225.1). Taxonomy (NCBI): domain Bacteria; kingdom Bacillati; phylum Actinomycetota; class Actinomycetes; order Mycobacteriales; family Nocardiaceae; genus Rhodococcus; species Rhodococcus sp. NPDC059234. Next base: position 4,367 of record NZ_JBHZAH010000123.1, on the reverse strand, counting down.
GAACCCCAACGTGATCAAGCCCAAGGCCTGACGTGGCCTGCGCCGCAGTGGTGCGGTCTCGGAGTCCTGGGACTCCACATCCGCACCACTGCGGCGGCGCCGCCTCATCACTCGAGACAGATGGTTCTCACATGGACACTTTCGTGACGTTCACGATCCTGGGCCTGGTGCTCGGATCCGTGTACGCGATCGCAGCCTCCGGGCTGGTGCTCACCTACAACACCTCCGGCATCTTCAACTTCGCGCACGGCGCGCAGGCGATGCTCGGCGCCTTCCTGTACTGGCAGCTCCGCTACGGCTGGAACCTGCCCACCCCGCTCGCTCTGGTGATCGTGCTCGGAGTCTTCGGCCCGCTGATGGGCCTGGCGCTCTACTTCGTGATCATGCGGGGCCTGCGCGAGACCGCCGAGGTGACGAAGATCGTCGTCACCGTCTCGATCATGCTCGGCATGCTGTTCCTGTCCCAGTGGTTCTGGCATCCGGAGGAGCCGCGCACGCTGCGGATGTTCTTCGGGGACAGCGCCAAGGTCTCGTTCCTCGGGGCCACCGTGCACGTGCACGAGATCATCTGCCTCGTCGCCGCCGTGGCGATCGCCGTCGGGCTGCGGCTGCTGTTCACCCGCACCCGGATGGGTGCGACCATGCGGGGCGTCGTCGACGATCCGGACCTGTTGCGGCTCAACGGCCACAATCCGGAGCGGATCGCGGGCTTCTCGTGGGCGCTGAGTTCGGTGCTCGCGGTGCTCGCCGGCATCCTGGTCACCCCGATCAGCGGCGGCACCCTCGAGGCGAACCTGTTGACCCTGCTGGTGATCGACGCGTTCGCGGCCGCGATGTTCGGCAGGTTGCGCAGCATTCCCCGCACCTTCGTCGGGGCGCTGGTGCTGGGCCTGGCCGGCACCTACCTTCTCGGGTACGCGCCGACGACCTGGACGTGGACCTCGAATCTGCGGGTCTCGCTGCCCATGATCGCGCTGTTCGTGGTGCTGATCGTGCTCCCACAGGATCGGCTCCGCGGCGCCGCGGTCCGCACCCGCGAGCGCTACCACGTGCCGAGCGTGCGCAAGGCGATCGGCTGGGCCGTCGCGTTGGTGGTGATCGTGTACCTGGTCCGCCTGCTGATGGTGGAGTCCGCCGTCACCACGCTGACCGTCGGCATCACCTTCGCGATCGTCGCCCTGTCGCTGACCGTGCTCACCGGCTACGCCGGCGAAATGAACCTGGCGCCATTGTCCTTCGGGGCGGTTGCCACGATCGTCGTCTACCACTTCGGTATCTCCGGGTCCGGGCTGGCGCAGCGCCTCACCGTCGTCGGTGTCGTGCTCGGCGTGATCGTCGCGGCACTGGTCGGCGGCCTGGTGGCGCTGCCCGCGCTGCGCCTGCGCGGGCTCTACCTGGCGCTGGCGACCATGGCGTTCGGCGTGTTCCTGTCCAACATGGTGCTGCGCGACACGACCGAGCACGAACTGTTCGGCGTGAAGTTCTCGCTGTTCACCGGCGGCAACCTCACGATCCCGCCGCTGCAGATCGGTCCGCTCGACCTGCAGGACAAGACCACCTTCCTGATGACGGCGACCGTGCTGTTCGCCGTTCTCGGCGTCGCGGTGGTGGCCCTACGCAACGGCGGTTACGGCCGGCGCCTGGCCGCGATGAAGGACAGTCCGGCGGCCTCGGCGATGCTCGGCCAGAGCCTGGTCAAGCTCAAGCTGAGCGTGTTCATGATCTCGGCGGGCATAGCGGGTCTCGGCGGCATCCTGATGTCGAGCGCGATGGGCTCGGTCTCCGGCGAGTCCTTCACCATCGTCATCAGCCTCTCGCTGCTGATGCTGACCGTGGTCGCGGGCATCGGCTACGTCAGCGGCGCCTTCGTCGGTGGCGTCATGGCAGGTGTCGGCTTCTCGATCATCATGGTCTCGTTCAACAACCTGGCGAAGACGCAGCCCGAACTCGAGGGCCTGTACCTGCTGTTCGGCAACATCGCCGCGGTCAGTCCCGCGCTGATCGGCATCGGCGTCGGGCACAACCCGTCCGGCAGTGTGCACCAGGTCGTCGAGGGCTACCGGAAGCTGTCCGGCGCCAAGCCGGTGCTGGCCGGCGGCGGCGCCTTCGTGGCGGTGCTCTACGTGCTCGCCCTGACCGGGCTGCTGGACAACTGGTGGTTCGCCTCGCTGACCATCGTGACGGTCTTCGTCCTGCCGGTGATCGGTGAGTGGCTGATGCCGTCGGCGGTGCTCACGGACGAGCAGTTGGCGGCCCGGCACCACACCCCGCCCGAGGACGTCGGTGTCGCCGAGCCGTACACGGAGCTGGACCGCGTCCGGGTCGAACGCGAACTGGGGCTGCCGGCGCAGGGTCCGCGTCCGGTGCACGCGCCGATTCGGGCGGGCCGGCACGCGGCGCCCGAGATCGACATCACCGAGGTGAAGGAGTTGAGCGTCAATGCCGTCCACTGAGCCGTCCACTGAGCCGTCCACGGGAATCCCCCTGCTGGAGACCCGGGGCATCACCGTCCGCTTCGGTGGGCACACCGCGGTCAAGGACGCGAGCATCGCGATCGAGCGCGGCGTCGTGACGGGGTTGATCGGACCCAACGGCGCCGGCAAGACGACGCTGTTCAACACCGTCACCGGCTTGCAGAAGCCGACCGAGGGAACCGTCTTCATCGACGGCGTCGACGTCACCGGCAAGGCCCCGTACAAGCGGGCGCGGATGGGTCTGGCCCGCACGTTCCAGCGGCTGGAGCTGTTCCTGTCGCTGTCGGTGCGCGACAACCTCCGCGTGGCCGGGGACATTCATCGCACCGCGTCGCGGCGGCACCGCAAGGACCTCGAGGCCGAGACCGACCGGCTGCTCGAACTGACCGGCCTGGCGGACGTCGCGGGCAAGGACGTCTCCGACATCCCCACCGGGCGGGCCCGCGTGGTCGAGGTGGCGCGCGCGCTGATGACCGACCCGCGGGTGCTGCTGCTCGACGAGCCGGCCTCGGGGCAGACCGAGCAGGAGACGGAGGACTTCGCGGAGATGCTGGTCCGGCTGGCGGCGGACGGCCTCGGCATCTGCCTGGTCGAGCACGACCTGCCGTTGGTGATGAAGGTGTGCTCCCGGATCCACGTGCTCGACTACGGCGCGTTGATCGCATCCGGCACACCCGAGCAGGTGCAGGGCGATCCCGCGGTGATCGCGGCCTACATCGGAACGGAGGCGGTGGCATGACCGCGTCGGTGAGTGTCGAATCGGATCCCGCCGCAGCGGGACCGGAGCCGCTGCTCGAACTGTCCGGGGTGCGGTCCGCGTACGGCGCCATCGAGGTGCTCCGCGGCGTGGACCTGGCACTTCACCCGGGCGCGGTGGTCGCGCTGCTCGGGCCCAACGGCGGGGGCAAGACCACCGCACTGAAGGTGTGCTCGGGTCTTCAGCCGGTGACGGCGGGGGAACTCCGGCTGGCCGGACGCGTCGTCAACGGCGCCGACGCGTCGGAGCTGGCCAGGCTCGGGGTGTGCTCGATCCCCGAGGGTCGGGGCATCTTCCCGAACCTGACGGTGCGCGAGAACCTGTGGGTCGCCACCGGCACCGGACACGGCCTCGAGGAGCTGGAAACCGCTGCCTACCAGCGCTTCCCGAGATTGGGTGAGCGGCGGGGCCAGCTCGCCGGCTCGATGTCCGGCGGCGAGCAGCAGATGTTGGCGCTCTCCCGGGCGCTCGGCACGGCACCGACGGTGCTGCTGCTCGACGAGCTCTCCATGGGGCTCGCTCCGCGGGTGGTCACCGAGATGTACGACATCGTCGGGCAATTGGCCGCCGACGGCCTGTCCATTCTGGTGGCCGAGCAGTTCGCCCGCGCCGTGCTGCCCATCGCCACCTCTGCGGCGCTGATGCTGCAGGGCCGCGTGGTTCGCTCCGGCGACCCTCGCGAAATCGACCGTGAACTTTCAACCAGTTACCTAGGAGGATGACGATGACCGTTGTGGCGGAAGAGCGTCGTGAGCAGTTCAAGAAGGACGTCGCGGAGATGAAGCTCAAGGGCGGTCAGTCGGCCGGTGACGGCAAGGCCCGGATCGTCGGCCTGGTGCTGATGATCGTCGGAACGCTCGTCTCGTTCATCCTGTACTTCTCCTCGTTGACGCAGTCGGACCTGCGCAACATCGCTTCGTACCAGATCCTGGCGAGCGCGTTCCTCGCGCTGACCGTGCTCGGTGCTGCGGTGTATCTCGCGGGGGCGGTCGCTCGGGTGCTGCGCCTGTGGCTGCTGCGCCAGCTCATGGAGAGCCAGGCGCAGGCCGATCAGATCGCCGCTGCGCTGGGGAAATAGTGTCGCTGCGGAGATAGCTGCCGCGCTGGTAGAGACGAAACCGGGGTGCGACTTCGGC
>NZ_JBHZAH010000122.1:0-14206 GCF_042754225.1 Rhodococcus sp. NPDC059234 | reverse complement strand
ATGCGGGGCCCGTCACGGGAAGGACCGGGAGTCTCTGCAGCCCTCAGGACTCCGGCACGGTCCGGTAGTTCGTCACCCCCACGACTATAGGGCAGCCTGCCCTAACTTGCAAGGGCCGTGGTGAGCCGACGGCGAATCGGCTGCCGCTCGGCGCGGGCCCGGACCGGGACGCCCGCCGCCTCGAACGCGTCGAGCAGGCCCTGTCCCCGACGTGCGGCGACCGACTCGGGGACGCCGCCGAGTGCCGGCATCCGCGTCGCGACGCCGAGCACCGACTCCCCCACCATCGCCCACAACAACCCGCGATCGACCGGGGCGACCTCGACGAGCGCGTCGAACACGGCCGCGAGCGCGGTTCGGCACCGACAGGCCGTCCACGTCAGCAGCGCGCGCTCACACGGCACCGCGACCGCGGCGGGCGAGTCGGACCAGCGGTCACCCGGAAGCACCCGCAGGACGGGGTCGGCGACGCCGGCCCAGTCGATGCATCCGTCGCTGTCCATGTGGATCCACAGGTTGTCCAAGCCGGCATCCCAGGCCCGACCCTCGAGCACCACCAGCGCCGCCACCCGCCCGACCACCGCGTGGATCAACGCGGCCGCCACCTCGACCCCCGCAGCCTCGAGATCTCCGACGTCCTCGAACGCCCGCGCGATCATCCGGTGCAGCCGATCCCCGCGAATCCCCTGCGCGAGGGCCCACCAGCGCCGCTTGGGCTGATCGGCCATGTCTGCGACGGCGTAGACCCGCGGATAGTCCGGGTGCACCGCCCGCAGGCAGGTACAGGACTCGGCGAGCGCGGCGGTCGACCCGAGAACTGCACCCTCGCGAACGGCGGTCACTGACACGGCACCCTCCTTGGTCGTCGAGCCGAGGCCCGCGAATTGTTCGAATGAAGGTTAGCCTAACCATAAGTTGACCGCCGGGCGTAACCCGGCCGGCCGCTCAAGATAGGGTTCCGTAACCTAAGCTCGATCAAAATTCGCCGACCAGGAGCACACGCCGTGACAACCACCCCCGACACCGGTTCGGTTGCCACGCACCCCCGCTCCCGCGAGGAGTTCGGCACCGACGCCGTCCCCCGCGGCCCCGCACCGCGATGGCGACGCTTCTGCGCGGCCGGCGCGGACCTCGCGATCGTCGCGGCACCGCTGGTCGTGGGCTGGTACCTGGTGACCGCGCTGCGCGACGCGAACGGCGGCGGTCAGATGGACCGCCTCGTCTTCGGTGGCGTCACCGTGGTCGTCGCGGCCGCACTGCTCGTGTGGAACCGCGGCGTCCGCGAAGGCAACACCGGTCAGAGCCTCGGCAAGGGCTGGCTCGACCTGGTCACCCGTGACGCCGCCACCGACGGCCCACTCGGGCCACGTCGGGCGCTGCTCCCCCGCACCGGCGCCGAAGTGGTCCGGTCCGCGACTGCGTACGCGGAAGGCTTCACTCCCGTCGCAGACGACAACACCATCACCGCGATCCGTCGGCGCCGGCTCCTTGGCCTCGCCGCGCTGACCCTGCTGCTCGGCGCCACCGTGCTCGCGAGCATCGCCGTCGGCGCGCGACCGATGGACTTCGCCGAGATCTTCCACGCCGTGTTCACCCCGACCGGGACCGACACCGACCTGGTGGTGCGGACGCTGCGCGTCCCCCGCACCGCACTCGCCCTCGTCGTCGGCATCGCCCTCGGCATCGCGGGCGCCCTGATCCAGGGCCACACCCGCAACCCGCTCGCCGACGCCGGACTGCTCGGACTCAACGCGGGCGCGGCGCTGTTCGTCGTGCTGTCGATCTACCTGCTCGGGCTCGCCGGGCCCAGCCAGTACCTCTGGTTCGCCTTCGCCGGCTCGCTGGCCGCCAGCGTCGTCGTGTTCGGGGTATCGGCGATCGGCAACGGCCGGTCCAGTCCGCTGAGCCTCGCCCTCGCCGGTGCCGCGGTGACGATGTTCCTGTCCGCGATGACCCAGACCGTGATCATGCTCGACCAGACCAGCCTCGACGGCTACCGCTTCTGGGTGGTCGGCTCGATCGCCGGACGCGGGCCCGAGGTGCTCTGGCAGGTGCTGCCGTTCCTGGTGATCGGCGTCCTGATCGCCCTGGCCAGCACGCCGAGCCTGAACGTGCTCAGCCTCGGCGAGGACGTCGCGCGCGGACTCGGCACCAACATCGCGCTCAGCCGTGCGGTCGGCATCGTCGCCATCGTCCTGCTCACCGGCGCCTCCACCGCGGCCTGCGGACCGATCGCCTTCGTCGGCCTCGTCGTGCCGCACGTGGCCCGCTCGATCACCGGCCCCGACTACCGCTGGCTCGTCCCCTACGCCGGCCTGCTCGGCGGAATCATGGTGCTGCTCGCCGACGTGATCGGCCGCGTCGTGGTCCGGCCCGGCGAACTGCAGGTCGGGATCGTGCTGGCCATGTTCGGCGCGCCGTTCTTCATCGCGCTGGTCCGGCGCAGGAAGCTGGTGTCCCTGTGAGCCTGACCGGCGAGACCGCCGACGCGGTCGCGGAAACTGTGCACGCGCGAGGCCCGCAGAACGACGACGCACTGCCCACCACCGTTCCCACCCGCCCGCCGTTCCGGGTCGGCCGGGTCTCGCTGGTGCGGCGCACCTCGATGGTCGTGATCACCCTCGCGCTGGTGGCCGCCGCGTTCGTGCTGCTGTGCGTCAACATCGGCCGCGGCGAGTTCTCGATCCCGGTCACCTCGGTCGCGGACATCCTCTTCGGCGGCGGCACCAAGGTCGAACGCTTCATCGTGATGGACCTGCGCCTGCCGCGCGGGCTGACCGCCCTGCTCACCGGCATCGCGCTCGGCATCTCGGGGGCCATCACGCAGTCCGTCCTGCGCAATCCGCTCGCCAGCCCGGACCTGCTCGGCATCACCGCGGGCGCCAGCGCCGCCGCGGTGTCCCTGATCGTCGTCGCAGGGGGCGGCACCTTCGTCGGCACCCTCGCGACGCTGGGTATCCCCTTCGCCGCGCTCGCCGGCGGAATCGTCACCGCGGTGATGATCTACGCGCTGGCGTGGCGCGGCGGCGTGCAGGGCTACCGGATCGTGCTGATCGGCATCGGGGCGAACGCGATGCTCATCGCCGCCATCCAGTGGATGCTGATCTCCGCGGACATCAACGACGTGGCCCGCGCCCAGGTCTGGCTCAACGGTTCGCTCAACGGCAGCGACTGGGCCCAGGTGTGGCCCGTCGCGATCGGCGTCGCGGTGGTCGGCACGCTCGCGCTCGTCTCGTCCTTCACCCTCGGCGCGCTGCGCCTCGGCGACGACAACGCCCGCGCCCTCGGAGTGCGACTGCAGGCCGGCCAGGCAGTGTTGTTGCTGGCCGCGGTCGCGCTGGCCGCCATCGCCACCGCGGCGGTCGGACCGATCGGGTTCGTCGCGCTCGCCGCACCGCAGGTCGCGATGCGCGTCCTGCGCACCCCGGGGCCGCCGATCCTCGCCTCCGGCCTGGTCGGCGCCGTCCTCGTCCTCGGCAGCGACGTGATCGGGCGGACCGTGTTGCCGGTGGAGCTGCCGGTCGGCATCGTCACCTCCGCGCTCGGCGGGCCGTTCCTCATCTACCTGCTCGTCCGCAACAACCGAAAGGTGTCCGCATGAGCGAGCACGCCCTCGACGCCTCAGCACCCGTCGCCGGGCCGACGACTCGCCTGGCCGCGGAGAACCTGACCGTGGGCTACGGCGATCGGGTGATCGTGGACGGCCTCGACCTCGAGATCCCGACCGGCGTGGTGACCACCGTCATCGGCCCGAACGGCTGCGGCAAGTCGACGCTGCTGCGCTCCCTCGCCCGGCTGCTCAAGCCCAAGTCCGGGCAGGTCGTGCTCGACGGACAGGCGATCTCGCAGATGCGCACCAAGGACGTCGCCCGCACCCTCGGCATGTTGCCGCAGGCACCGGTCGCGCCGGAGGGCCTCACCGTCGCCGACCTGGTGGCGCGCGGCCGGCACCCGCACCAGTCGTGGCTGCGGCAGTGGTCCTCCGACGACGAGGGCGAGGTGGCGAAGGCGCTGGCCCTGACCGGGGTCTCCGAGCTCGCCGACCGTTCGGTGGACCAGCTCTCGGGCGGACAGCGTCAGCGCGCATGGATCTCGATGGCCCTCGCGCAGGGCACCGACATCCTGCTGCTCGACGAGCCGACCACCTACCTCGATCTCGCGCACTCGGTGGAGGTGCTGGACCTGGTGGACCGGCTGCACTCCGAGCTCGGCCGGACCGTCGTGATGGTCCTGCACGACCTGAACCTCGCGATCCGTTACAGCGACCGGCTGGTGGTGATGTCCGAGGGGGCGATCGTCGCGCAGGGCGCCCCGTCCGAGGTGATCTCCCCGGAACTGCTCCTCGACGTGTTCGGGCTCGAGGCAAGGGTGATCGAGGATCCGGTATCGGACCGCCCGCTGATCGTCCCGGTCGGCACCCGGCACGTGTACGGGTCGGTCGGCGGCCCGGTGGCCTGACAGTCCGACCCGGATGTCACATTCGATTCCTCCCCGGTGTCTTCATGCCATGAGTTGGCAACCGGAGGAGGAATCATGACCGGCAACACCAGGATCCCGCGGGCAGAACTGACCGGAATCTACGGCTCGGTGGTCAAGCGAATGTCCCGCAGGATGTTCGGCGACGTGCCCGAACCGGTCGCGGTCGCGTGGCACAACCGGAAGGTCCTCGACTTCAGCTTCGCCGTCGGCCGCAAGGCGGAGAAGTGGGACCAGTGCGACGAGAACCTGAAGTCGTTCGCCCACATGGCGGTCGCCAGCCTCGTCGGCTGCAGCTTCTGCCTGGACTACGGCTACTTCCACGCCCACAACGAGGGACTCGACGTGGCCAAGGCGCGCGAGGTGCCCCGGTGGCGCGAGTCGGGGGTCTTCACGCCGCTCGAGCGGGACGTGATGGAGTACGCCGAGGCGATGACACGGACCCCGCCGACGGTCACCGACGCACTGTCGGCCAGGCTGCTGGCCGCGCTCGGCCCGGCCGCGCTGGTGGAGCTGACCGCGTTCGTCGCGCTGGCGAACCTCATGACACGCACGAACACCGCGCTCGGCATCGAGTCGCAGGAGTTCTCGGCCGCCTGCGACCTCCCGCCGCTCGCCGTACCGTCGACCACATGACCGACGACCCGTTCGTCACCCACCGCGGCCTGCTCTTCACCGTCGCCTACGAGATGCTCGGCTCCGCCGTCGACGCCGAGGACGTCGTCCAGGAGACGTGGCTGCGGTGGACCGACGTCGACCAGGGCGAGGTGCGCGACCCGCGCGCCTACCTGGTCCGGATGGTGACCAGGCAGGCGCTGAACCGGCTCCGGTCGGTGGCCCGGCGCCGGGAGGACTACGTCGGGGAATGGCTGCCCGAGCCGCTGCTCACCAGCCCCGACGTGGCCGAAGACGTCGAACTCGCCGAGAACGTCTCGATCGCGATGCTCACCGTGCTGGAGACCCTCGGTCCGGCCGAGCGGGCGGTGTTCGTGCTGCACGAGGTGTTCGACACGCCCTACCCGGAGATCGCCGCGGCGGTGGCCAAGACCCCGGCCGCGGTCCGGCAGATCGCGCATCGTGCCCGCGACCACGTCGCGGCGCGGCGGCCGCGGATGCAGGTGGACCGGGCACAGCAACAGGAGGCCGTGGACAAGTTCCTGGCCGCCGTCGCCACCGGTGACGTGCAGGCGCTGGTCGCGGTGCTCGCCCCCGACGTGGTGGCGGTCGCCGACGGCGGCGGCTTCGCGGCGGCCGCGCGGAAGCCGATCGTCGGGGCCGCGAAGGTGGCGCACTTCCTGTCGCGCGCTGCACGGATCCCGGACTTCGTGACGGCACCCGCGTGCTTCAACGGCATGCCGGCAATCCGGATCGACGTCGGCGGCGAGGTCACCGCGGTCAGCGTGGTGGTCGAGGACGGCCGGATCTCCCGGATCTACGCGGTCCGCAACCCGCACAAGCTCGGACGGCTGGACACGGTGGCCGAGCTGCGCCGGTGACGGCACCGGCCCACCTGGCTTGTGCAAGCCATAGTCAGAACGTAGGTTCTGACTATGGTCATTCACAGTCAGCCGTCGGCGGGGACGGCGCCGGCCTCCCGCACGAGCTTCGATGCGTCGTGGCGGGGGTTCGGGGGCATCCACGGCGGCCTGGTGGTCGCGGCTCTGGCCGACGCGGCGGCCGTCGAACTGGACGCCACCCCCACCGCGGTGTCCGCCCACCTGTACGCCCCGGTGCCGCCGGGCGAGTTTCGCGTCGACGTCGCCGTCGAGCACGGCGGGCGCTCGGCCAGCGCACGGTGCTCGATCGCGGGCTGCGCGACCGCCCTGGTCCGACTGGACCGCTCGCCGGAGACCACCACCGTGTGGCCGGGCCGGCCCGCGCTCCCGGACATCGCCCCGGAATCCCTTCCTCCACTGGAGATCCCCGTCGATTTCGTTCCGTTCTCGCAGTACCTCGACATCCGGCCGGTGAACTCGGCCCGTCCCTTCGCGGGTGGCGACGTCCCCGAGTTCGACGTCTGGATCCGCCTCACCGCCGACCTCGCCTTCGCCCCGCACGAGACCGCGGCGGTGCTGCTCGACGCGCTCCCGCCGGCGCTGTACGCCACCCGCACCACGCCGGACCCCATCCCGACCATCGAGTTCAGCGCCCACTTCCCGCCGGGCGCACCCGCCTCGGCGTGGTACCGACTGCGGCAACGCACGGTGTGGGCGACCTCGGACCTCTGCGTGGACGAGTCCGAACTGCACACCGCCACGGGCGAACTCGCCGGCCAGGCCCGGCAACTGCGGCGGATCCTCGACGCCACGGCGCCCGACCCCGCACGGTGATCACGACGGCCCCGCGGAGAACAACCGTCAGCTGCGAATCATCGTGCGCACCAACCGCATTCCCTGCCCGAACGACACCTCCGGCAGGTAGGCGCGGCCGATCGCGTTGCCGATGCTCGGCAGCGCGCCGGGGTCCGCGAAGGTCATGTGCATCGGCACGTACTCGGGCTGGAACTTCGACTTGAACGCGAGCAGCGAGCGGAAACCGTAGACCGGTTCGAGGGTGCGGCCGAGCACGTCGAGGACCTTGTCCATCACGACGCCGAGAGCGGTCCGCTCCCGTTCCTCCTCCTCGCTCGCGCTCGCGCCGGCCGGATCCTCCACCTTCGCCAGCGGCGCCCCGGACAGGCTGACGAACTCCGCCCCCTCCTCCTCGAGCAGCAGGGCCGCCGAGGCGATGAGGAACTCCATCGCGGGCCGGAAGCCCTCCGCGCGGCGCCGCATGAAGTCGAGGGTCCAGCCGACGACCTCACCGTCCCGGTACACCGGCATCCACGAGGTGATGCCGTGCACGGTCCGCTCGGCGTCGACGGCGATCAGGCAGCGCACCTGCGGGTCGTCGATCTCCTCGAGCCCGCCCAGGGTGAAGCCCATCTCGGGCATGCCCTTGTCCGCGACCCACTCCTCCGAGATCGCGGTGATCTGGTCGGTGATGGCGAGCGGTGCGCTGGGGAAGCTGATCCACTCGGCGTGCACCCCCGCCTTCTTCGCCCGGTTGAGCGCGGTCCGGACGTCCTGGAACTTCTTGCCGGTGAAGGCGAGTCCGGCCAGTCGCAGCACGGTCTCCTCGGCGACCTGGATGCCCGCCCACCCGATGCCGTCGGTCACCGCGCGCAGTTCCCCGGTGACGGAGTAGAAGCACGGGATCCAGCCGTTGCCGGTGGCGAACTCGGCGAACTCGGTGACGTTCTCGCGCAGACGTTCCCGCGGACCGACCGGGTCGCCGGTGGTCAGTGCGACACCCGAGATCACCCGGTACGCCACATAGCTGGTCCCGTCGGGGCTGAACCAGTACCGGTTGCCGCGCCAGGTGGTCATCCAGGACAGCGGGCTGCCGCTGCTCGAACGCAGCAGGGCGCGGGCCCGCTCGGCGTCGTCGGTCGCGGCGCCGTAGGCCGGCGTGAGGAAGGTCATCAGCACCGCGACGCACACGACGATCCAGAACAGCACCCCGGTCCATTCGTAGAGCAGGGTGGTGGCCGCACTGTCGGGCAGGAACTGCGGATCGAGCCACTGCAGGTACACCGGCGGGATCAGCCGCTGCGGGTAGTCGGCGAGCAGCGACCCGACGCCCGGCCGGCGGTCGAAGCCGCCGCCCGCGAGCATCGCGCCCGACACGTACGCCACCCCGAGGCCGGCCGCGACCGCGAGGATCAGCAGCCAGAGCCGACGGTAGGTGCCGCGCGGCGCGGAGACGGTGAAGAAGCCCCGCGTCACGACGAGCACCACCAGGATCGCGAGGGGCGTCAGGAACGGCGTCAGCGTCCGGTACAGGTTCGGCGAGTCGAGGCCGTAGAAGATCGACTCCTTCCCGACGAATCCCACGAACCGCACCGCGAAGTTGGCGAGCGAGAGCGCCAGCAGGATCACCTGCGCCACGACCGCCGCGATCCAGGCGAACCGGCGTCCACGGCGCAGCCCGTCCGCGAGGACGAGCAGGAAGATCGACGGCATCAGGCTGAGCAGGGTGGGGCCGAAGCCGCCGAGACGAAGCCCCAGCAGCCCGCGCCGACACTCCTCGCTGCTGCGCGACTGCGCGCAGAACTCGCGAACCTCGTCGGGCGTCCAGCCCGCCCCGCGGAACAGCTCGCGCAGGACCGCGAGCGGGCCGACCGCGTTCGGCGACAGCGCGGCCAGGACGGGACCGAGCGCGCTCGCCGCGACAACGAGCGCGACGAGGACCCGCCCCTCGCGCTGGGTGCCGGTCAGCCGGGCGCCCCGCGCGGACCGCCCGACGATCCACGGCCCGATCAGCAGGCCGACCACCGCGGCACTGAGCCGCACCATGTCCAGCAGGTGCCCACTGAACAGGGCGAGCGTGATGAGCAGCGCGAGCAGGCCCACCCGCAGCCGACGCCGCCACAGCGTGTTCATGCCGGAACTGGCGACCATCGCGACGCCCGCGATCCACGTCGTGGGCGACACTGCGGCGCCGACGTGCAGCCGGAACCCCCAGCCCTCGTCGACGAACTTGACCGCGTCCGAGACACCGAGAGCGATCAACGTGCCCAGCACCTGGGTACACACCGCGGCGGCCGCGAACCTCGCCGACCCGATCCGGTGTTCGATCGGGGCGGCCACCACGACGATCAGCACCGTCGCCACCAGGTACCCGACCAGGCTTGGCGCGAACAGCCCGGAGGTCAGGGTCGTCCAGACCCGGCCGTGTTCGAACGGCATGATGCCGGCGGCGAAGTGCCGCAGCACGTAACGGGTCGGTCCGCCCAGGCTCGACGTCGCGGCACCGAGCACCCAGATCAACACGAGCGCGCCGATACTGACCGGCGCGCCCGACGCGCCCGACCGGACCAGGTCGACGATCCGCCGGGACTGCCGGTCCACTGCCGTCACCGCCGTCGTCACGAGGTCAGCCCCATTCGCGTCGACAGCCATCCGAGTTCCTGCTCGAGCCCTGCGGACCACACCGCGAAGCTGTGGCCGCCGGGAAGCTCGACCAGTCGCACGTCCATGCCCGCGCGCTGCGCCGCCTCGTACAGCGTGTGCACGCCCGGCTTGAAGTCCTTGTCGTCGCGCCCGACCACGAACACCCCCGCCGTGTTCGGGAACCTCTGCCCGGCCATCAGGTCCATCGGGTTGACGGCCCGGAACTTCGTCTCGTCCCCGCCGAACGCCGCGTCGAGGGTGCGCCGATGGTCGCCGAGCGTCGGCTCCTCCTGGCCCGAGAGGTCGAGGAAGGTCGGGTAGCGGTCGGGATGGTTGGTGGCCATCTGCAGCGCGCAGGTGCCGCCGTAGGACAGGCCGCCGATCGCCCACGCGCGGGGGTCGGGATCCACCTGGAGGTTGGCGGTGACCCAGGCGGGCACGTCGGTGGCGAGGTAGGTCGCGACGTTGCCGAGCGCCGAGTCGACGCAGAGCGGGTTGGCGAGCTGGGACCCGGTGGCGTCGGCGACGACGACGATCGGCGCGAGGCCGCGGTGGTCGGCGGCGAAGGCATCCATCGTCTGGGCGAGTTTGCCGCCGTTGATCCAGTCCTCGGGGGTGCCGGGTTGGCCGGCGAGCAGGACCAGCACCGGAAGCTGCGGCCGCGGGTCCGCGAAGTAGGCGGGCGGCAGGTAGATCTGCGCGTCTCGCGCGACGAATCCCGAGACCGCGCCGGGAATCCGGACCGCGGTGACCCGACCGGCGGACGGCAGGTCCGGCGGCGGCTGCCACACGGTGTCCAGCGGCTTCCCGACCACCGGATGCGGTTCGGCGGGCGGCACGGACGTGAAGTCGATCTCGTTGGGGTTCGCGATACCCAGGGCGTCGCGAACCGTGGGATAGGCGTCGAACACCAGGTTCACCGTCGCCGCCGCGGCGGCGACGACGGCGAGTGCGGCGAACACCGACACCACCGTGCGCCAGGCCCGACGGTCCGCGAACAGCCGCGCCACCAGCAGCATCAGCGCCAGTACACCGAGTCCGATCCACACGTAGATCGAGGTCTCGACGGGATCGGGGAACGGGCGCCACCACTTCTCGACGACGAGCCACAGCGCGAGCGTGAGCACCAGCGCGGCGGTGCAGCAGATGGGGACGGTGCGACGTCGGTAGCCGCGCGAGCGGGTCGGGGCCAGCAGTAGCCACACCCCGCCGAGCGCGCCGAGCCCGGTGAGGATCCACGGCAACGGCCCCGAGATCAGGGACCAGCGGTAGAGCCAATCCACTTGACAGCCTCTCGGTATCCGACCTGCACGATATGCCGCTGCACATCGTAGGGCGGCTACCCCACGTTTACACCCGGAGGCGTACGACGGCGGGTAGTACGCACATTCGTCGGACGATCCGTAGACTGTTGCCATGGCAGGACTAGGCGAGCTCGAGCGAGCAGTAATGGACCACCTGTGGTCCAGTTCCGAACCCCAGACGGTTCGGCAGGTGCACGAGGCACTCGCCACCCGGCGGGAACTCGCGTACACCACGGTGATGACCGTGCTGCAGCGTCTCGCGAAGAAGAACCTGGTGGTCCAGCAGCGCGACGACCGCGCCCACCGCTACGTGCCGGTGCACGGCCGCGACGAGCTCGTCGCGAGCCTGATGTTCGACGCACTCGGGCAGGCCGACGCGTCCGAGGGACGGGCCGCGGCCCTGGTGAGTTTCGTCGGGAAGGTCGGCGCGGACGAGGCCGCGGCGCTGCGCGAGGCCCTGGCCGCGCTGGAGTCGTCGGACGCGGGCAAGCGTCACCTCCGCAGCGTCGATCCGGGGACCGATCGGGCCAGCTGACAATCGATGTGCATGATGGGTAGGCCATGAACCCCACCACCGCACTGGCCTTCGCACTGATGGCCCTGCTCCTCGCAGGTCCGGTGCCCGCGGTCCTCGCCCGCGCCACCTGGCCCTACCGCGCGCCCGGCGCCGCGCTGGTGCTGTGGCAGGCGATCGCGATCGCGGCGGTGCTCTCCGCGTTCAGTTCCGGGCTCGCGATCGCAACCCAGTTGCTGGTCCCCGGTGCCGACGGCCGGCCGACGACGGCGCCGCTGGCCGAGATCGACGCGCTGGGCCTGCCGCTGTGGACCGCGTACGTCGTGGTGTTCGCGATCACCCTCCTCATCGGCGCGAAGCTGATGTTCTCGATCGCCACCGTCGCGGTGCGGACCCGGCGTCGCCGCGCCCGCCACCGCATGCTCGTGGACCTGCTCGACCGGCGCGAACCGACCCGCAGCCGCAACTCGAACCTGCGGGTCCTCGAGGCCGAGGAACCCATCGCCTACTGCCTGCCCGGCCTGCGCCAGCGGGTGGTGCTGAGCGAGGGCACCCTCTCCAGCCTCAGCCGGCCCGAGGTCAAGGCGATCCTCATGCACGAACGCTCGCACCTGCGGGCACGGCACGACCTGGTGCTCGAGGCCTTCACCGCGGTGAACCAGGCCTTCCCGATGGTGGCGCGCAGCAAGTCCGCGCTCGGGTCCGTGCAACTGCTCGTCGAGATGCTCGCCGACGACGCCGCCGTGAAGGTCACCGGTCCCACCCCACTCGCCCGCGCACTGGTCGCGTGCGCCGGATCCAGCGCTCCGATGGGGGCACTCGCCGCGGGCGGGCCGCACACCCTCACCCGGATCCAGCGACTGTCGGCGACCGGCAGCGCGGTCCCGGTCGCCGCGGCGGCCTACCTCACCTCGGTGACGATCCTCGTGGTGCCGACCGTCGCGGTCGCGGTGCCGTGGCTGGTGGAGCTGAACCGTCTGTTCCACGGCTGAGTGGACAGTCACCGGGGTCACACCCGCCTGACGTGAGGTTGTCTAACGGCTCGCGTACACTGGACGACGGCCGCAATCGCGGCCCGAATCGTTTGACACTCATTTTCAGGCACATCTCTGCCCGCCGTGCGGCGCCTCAGTCGGCGCCGATTCGGAGGCATCGCGTGCCCTGGCTCGTCTCTTTGCGTGCTGCACGACAGCTCGCGCTCCGCGACGCGCCCGACGTCCGGAGAGGTAATTCCGCGTGACCAACGCTGTCCACATGTCTTCTGCTGCCCCCGTTTCCCCCGAGGAACCGGCTACGGCAGCACCCGAGGCCGCCCCGTCCACCGAGGCGACCGTCACCTTCGCCGAGATCGGCCTGCCCGGCCCCGTGGTCGCCGCGCTCTCCCGCAACGGCATCACGGTCCCGTCGCCGATCCAGGCGATGTCCGTGCCCGACGCCATCGCGGGCCGCAACGTGCTCGGCCGCGCGCAGACCGGCTCCGGTAAGACCCTCGCGTTCGGCCTGCCGATGCTCGCGCGCCTCGCGCAGCACGAGGACCGGCCCGCGCCCAAGCGCCCGCGCGCGCTGGTGCTGGTGCCGACCCGTGAGCTCGCCGTTCAGGTCGTCGACTCGCTGTTCCCCTACGCGTCCTCGGTCGGGGTGAACGTGCGCGCCGCCGTCGGCGGCATGCCCTTCACCAAGCAGGTCGAGCAGCTGCGTCGGGGCGTCGACATTCTCGTGGCCACCCCCGGCCGCCTCGGCGACCACCTGCGGCAGGGCACCTGCGTGCTCGACGACATCGAGATCACCGCGCTCGACGAGGCCGACCAGATGGCCGACATGGGCTTCCTCCCCGAGGTCCGTTCGATCCTCGACGCGACCCGTCCGGACGGCCAGCGGCTGCTGTTCTCGGCGACCCTGGACCGCGAGGTGCAGTCGCTGGTGCGTCAGTTCCTGCCCGACCACGTCCAGCACTCCACCGAGGACGGCCGCGCGAGCGTCGACACGATGGAGCACTACGTGCTGCTCGTCGAGCGCGGCCAGAAGGACGTCGTGCTCGCCGAGATCGGTGCGCGCGACGGCCGGACCATCATGTTCGCCCGCACCAAGCTCGGCTGCGAGGGCATCACCGATCGGCTTCGCGCCGTGGGCATTCCGGCCGAGGCGCTGCACGGCGGCAAGGCGCAGAACCAGCGCACCCGGGTGCTCGAGCGGTTCAAGAACGGCCGCACCCCGGTGCTCGTCGCCACCGACGTCGCCGCCCGCGGCATCCACGTCGACGGCATCGACCTGGTCGTGCACGTGGACCCGCCGGCCGACCACAAGGACTACCTGCACCGCGCCGGCCGCACCGCCCGCGCGGGCGAGAAGGGCACGGTCGTCGCGATCGTGCTGCCGAACCAGCGCCGCCTGGTCCGCAAGCTGACCGGCATGGCGGGTGTCGACGCGACCGCCGTCAACGTGGCGCCCGGTTCCGAGGAACTCGCGACCATCACCGGCGCGAAGGCGCCGAGCGGTGAGCCGGTGCGCGAGCAGCATTCCCGCGGCGAGCGCTCCTACGGGGATCGTCCGCGTCGTGACGGCGGCTACGACCGTCCGCGCCGCGACGGCGGTGGGTACCGCGGACAGTCCGGACCGCGCGGGGATCGTCCGCAGCGCAGCGAGGGCGGCTACCGCGGCTCCAGCGAGAACCGCTCCTACGGCGACCGCCCGCAGCGCAGCGAAGGCGGCTACCGCGGCGACCGCCCGCAGCGGTCCGAGGGCGGCTACCGCGGATCCAACGAGAACCGCTCCTACGGCGACCGCCCGCAGCGCTCCGAAGGCGGCTACCGCGGCGACCGCCCGCAGCGGTCCGAGGGCGGCTACCGCGGCTCCAACGAGAACCGCTCCTACGGCGACCGCCCCCAGCGCAGCGAAGGCGGCTACCGCGGCGACCGCCCGCAGCGGTCCGAGGGCGGCTACCGCGGATCCAACGAGAACCGCTCCTACGGCGACCGCCC
>NZ_JBHZAH010000121.1:0-14769 GCF_042754225.1 Rhodococcus sp. NPDC059234 | reverse complement strand
GAACGGTGATCTTCTGCCCGCCGAGCGCGGTGCTCGCCGCGGCCACGTCCGGATGCAGGTAACGGTCCCCCGCCACCCCGGACACCGTCGGGTAGATCAGCATGTCCGGCGCCACGATTCGCGAGTTCAGCACACCCGAGCCGAGCCCCGAGGACTTCTTGAAGTCGGGGTGGCCCAGGTCGTCGAACAGCTGCTGTCGCGGCACACAGGACGCGATCGCCTTGCGCGCGTCGGCAGATCCGAAGACCCCGCCGGTACCGAGCACGAGCTGCTCAGTGCTGCGGGAAGGTTCGGTGGCCGTGGTGAATCCGTCACCGGGATCGAGGCCCTCCACCGCCTTCGCGCCGACGTCGATCACGGCGAGGTCGCCCGAACCGAGCTTTGCCTTCAGGTCGGAATTCTTCGGCCACACCACGATTCGATTCGTGGCCGGCTTGTTTCCCCACCACCGGTCGTTGGCGACCAGCACCAGCCCGCCGTCCTCGGTGTAGGAGTCCGCCCGGTAGGGACCCGAAGACGGGAAGAGCGCCGGGTCCAGCTGACCGGGCGTCAGCTGCCAGCCGTTGTTCCAGAACGCCGCGATCCGACCCAGTGCGTCGGCGTCACCCGAGTGCACCGCCCCGACCACGTCCGGCACGTTCGCGACCCGGCCCGCCACGTGGGCGGGCATCACCTCGGTCGCGCCGAACAGGCCGAGCCACTCCGCGAACGCCCGACCGGGCTTGAAGACCACGGTCGCGTCCTTCGAGCCGGACTGGCAGTCGACCCGGTCGATATCGGCGTACCCGGCCCTGGTCGCGGACGCGAACTGCGGGAACTTCCCGCTGCCCGCCGCCCACGCCAGGACCAGATCGTCACAGGTCACGGGGACTCCGTCGGAGTACACCGCGTTGGGATTGATCTTGTACGCAATGGTCAACGAATCGCCCGGTTGCGGGACCGCCGAACCGAAGTCACCGTCGGACAGGGCGGTGCCCTCGGGACCGATGTAGCTCATGCCGGTCAGCACCCGCGAGAACGCCTGCCGGGCGCCGCTCGCGGTCCCGTCGATCGTGTTCGCGTTGTACGTGGGCAGCACGTTGTCGATCGCGTAGCCGATGGACGGGACCTGGTCCTCGGTCGAGGAGCATCCGGCCGCCGCCGCGACCACCGCGATCGCGGCGGCCCCTGCCGCTACTGTCCGCCGGTACCCGTCTCCTCGACTCGCACCCCTGCGCATGTCACCGCCTCTTCTTGTCACGCTTTCCGGTCGGCCGGGCACCCGGCTGCGGAGCGCCGCCCGAGCGTCGCGGCGTGCTCGAGGCGCGCCCGCTCGGCCGGTCCTCCACCACCGAGCCTGCCAGGGTCGCTGCGTCGGCTGCGGTTGCCCCGCCGGACAGCGCGGCCCGCCGGGCCAGAACACGCTTGGTGTGCGCGGCGACCGGGCCCCAACGCTCCTTGATCGTGACCAGCAGCGAGGTGGCGAAGAAGATCGACGAGAACGCGCCGACGATGATGCCGACCAACTGGACCACGGCGAGGTCCTTGAGGGTGCCGACACCGAGCAGACCCACCGCGACGACCAGCAGGCCGATCACCGGCAGGACCGAGATCACCGTGGTGTTGATCGACCGCATCAGGGTCTGGTTCACCGCGAGGTTCGCCTGCTCGGCGTAGGTGCGCCGGGTCAGGTGCAGCACGCCGCGGGTGTTCTCCTCCACCTTGTCGAACACGACGACCGTGTCGTACAGCGAGAAGCCGAGAATCGTCAGGAAACCGATCACCGTCGCGGGTGTGACCTCCAGACCGACGAGCGAGTACACGCCCGCGGTGACCACCATGTCGAAGAACAGTGCGATCAGGGCGGCGAAGGCCATGTCCCGTTCGAACCGGATCGCGATGTAGACGCCGACGATCACCAGGAACACCACCAGCGCGATCAGCGCCTTCTTGGTGATCTGGCTACCCCAGGTCTCGCTCACGTCGGCCACGCTGATCGCGTTCTTGCTCGGCACCCCGTTCTTGTCCTCCGGGTGGAACGCGTCGAACAGCGCGGTCTGCAGCGAGTTGACCTGGCTCGCGTCCAGTGACTCCGATCGGATCTGGATGGTCGAGCTGTCGCCGGAGCCGACGGTCTGCACCGAGACCGGGGCCGAGCCCAGGGTGTCGGCGTAGACCTTCTCGACCTGTTCGGTGGTCGCGCCGGTGGCGGCCGGGAACTGGATCCGCGACCCGCCCTCGAAGTCGATGCCGAGCGAGAACCCGCGGAACACGATGCTGCCGATCGAGATCAGCACGATCACGGCGATGATCATGTACCAGCGCTTGCGGTTGCTGACGATCTCGAAGGCGCCGGTTCCGGTGTACAACCGCGAGAGCCTGCTGTGCTGCGGCAGGTTGGCCTGGTCCGCGCCGGCGTCCGAGAGCGTCTGCTCCTCGATGGTCTCGCCGGCCGCGTTGGTGCCAGTGGGGTTCGTCATGTCAGGACTCCTTCGCCTGCGCGCTCGCGGCGGTGCGCGACGTAGCGGCAGCGGTCTTGCGTTCGCGGGCGACCTGCTGCACGGCGCCGAGGCCGTTCACGCTCGGCCGCGACCAGAACTCGGACTTCGAGGCCAGGTGGACCAGCGGATGGGTCACCAGGAACACCACGATCACGTCGAGGATGGTGGTCAGGCCGAGGGTGAACGCGAAGCCACGCACCTGTCCGACCGCGAGGATGTAGAGGACCGCCGCGGCGATGAAGCTGACCGCGTTGCCGGACAGGATCGTCCGACGCGCCCGCTCCCAGCCCCGGGGGACGGCCGATCGGAAGCTGCGGCCCTCACGCATCTCGTCCTTGATGCGCTCGAAGTACACGACGAACGAGTCGGCCGTCATGCCGATACCGATGATCAGACCGGCAATGCCGGCGAGGTCGAGGGTGAAGCCGATGTACCGGCCGAGCAGCACCATGATCGCGTAGACCAGCACGCCCGAGAGGATGAGCGAGAGTGCAGTGAGCACACCGAGCATCCGGTAGTAGATCAGGCAGTACAGCAGCACCAGCACCAAGCCGATCGCACCGGCGATCAGGCCCGCCTGAAGCGAGGCCAGACCCAGCGTGGCCGAGACGGTCTCGGCCTCGGACGACTGGAACGAGAGCGGCAGGGAGCCGTACTTGAGGGTGTTGGCGAGCTCCTTGGCCGAGGCCGCGGTGAAGCTGCCGGTGATCGAGGTGGCACTGCCCGCCGGGGTCGCGCCCTGGATGACCGGTGCGCTGACGACCTTCGAGTCGAGCGTGAAGGCGGCCTGCTTGCCGATGTTCGCGGCGGTGAACTGCGCCCAGGTGTTGCTGCCGCCGGACTTGAACGACAGGCTCACCTCGTGGCGCGACTGCTGCGAGTTGAAGGCCGAGGACGCGTCCGCGATCTCCTGGCCGTCGATGATGCTCGGGCCGAGCAGGTAGACGGCATCGCCCTCCACCGAGCACGCCACCAGCGGCAGCGTCGGGTCGTCATTGCCCTGCAGCGGGTCGGCGGCATCACAGTTCAGCGTGGCCATGGCCTGCTGCTGCACTGCGGGATCGGTGCTCTGCCGGGTCTTCTTCGCCTCCGCGATCTCCGCGGCCGCCTGATCGGCGGGCGTCGCCTCGGCCGGGGCGGGGGCCGGCGTCGGCGCGGGCGCCTGCGCCGGGAACGGGCGGTTCTGAGGTGCCGGTGCCGGCGGCGTGGGCGCCGGCGGCGTGGCGGCGGGGGCCTTCGCGGACTGGGCGTTCGACGACGCGGCCGAGGAAACGACCGGCCGGATGTACAGGCGAGCGGTCTGGCCCAGCGTGCGGGCCTGAGAGCTGTCGTCACCGGGCACCGTGATCACCAGGTTGTCACCGTCGATCACGACCTCGGAACCGGACACACCGAGACCGTTGACGCGGGTCTCGATGATCCCCTGAGCACGCCGCAGCGCATCCTGGCTCGGCTTACTGCCGTCCGGGGTCCGCGCGGTGAGGGTGACACGGGTGCCGCCCTGCAGGTCGATGCCGAGCTTCGGGGTCGGGGACTTGTCCCCCGTGAAGAAGACGAGCGCGTACAGCGCAGCGACGATCAGCCCGAAAATCACGAGCGAGCGCGCTGGACGTACGGCTCCAGACGAAGGTGCCACGATCCGTAGTTCTCCTAGAGGTGGGTACGAGGTCCGCCGATCAACGCCGACGTAGCCGCCGCCGGGCTGGGACGCCCGGCAGCGGAGGTGATGACTAGCTCACTCCTTGCCGAGGCGCCGCTCGGTCTGCTCCGCGGTCTCCTCGACGACCGGCGCTACGGCCGGCTCGTCGACCACGTCGAGCTCGTCGTCCAGGTCGGCGTCGTCCTCGTCGTCGTCCTCGGTGATCAGCTCACGCACGACCAGCCGCGACCAGGTGGTCACCACGCCGGGCGCGATCTCGAGTTCGACGGTCCCGTCGCCGAGCTCGACGACCGTGGCATGCAGCCCGGACGTGGTGAGCACGCGGTCGCCGACGGAGAGGGAGTCCTGCAGTTCGGTGGTCTTCGCCATTTCCTTCTTCTGGCGGCGAATGCCGAGGAACATCGGCACGAGCAGGGCGAGAATCAGGAGCGGAAACAGCAGTTCCATCGTGGAAGTCAGTCCTAAAGGTTTGTCGATGCCGCCGGTCCAGGTCGAACCGGCGCAGTACCCAAGTGTGCCACTAGTCGAACAAACCCTGCGGAGGTTCGTTCACACGGACCTCGATTCCGCCCGCGGCAGCCTCTGGTGGGGCGGTCAATCCGAGCTGTTCCCAGGCCGCCGCGGTGGCGACGCGACCGCGGGGGGTGCGCGCGATCATGCCGGCACGCACCAGGAACGGCTCGCAGACCTCCTCGACCGTGCTCGGCTCCTCCCCGACGGCGACGGCAAGGGTGGACACCCCCACCGGGCCGCCACCGAAACTACGGACCAGCGCGCTGAGCACCGCACGGTCGAGGCGGTCGAGGCCGAGCTGGTCGACGTCGTACACAGCGAGCGCGGCGCGCGCGATGTCCCGGGTGATGACCCCGTCCGCGCGCACGTCTGCGAAATCGCGAACCCGGCGCAACAGCCGGTTCGCGATGCGAGGGGTCCCCCGCGAACGGCCGGCGATCTCCGCGCTCGCCTCCGTGCCGAGCTGCACGCCGAGGATGCCCGCCGAGCGCAGCAGGATGCGCTGCAGTTCCGGTGGATCGTAGAAGTCCATGTGCGCGGTGAACCCGAACCGGTCCCGCAGCGGTCCGGTGAGCGCGCCCGAGCGGGTGGTCGCGCCGACCAGCGTGAACGGGGCGACTTCCAGCGGAATCGACGTCGCACCGGGCCCCTTCCCGACGACCACGTCCACCCGGAAGTCCTCCATCGCGAGGTAGAGCATCTCCTCGGCGGGTCGTGCGATCCGGTGGATCTCGTCGATGAACAACACGTCGCCCTCGACGAGGTTGCTCAGCATTGCGGCCAGGTCCCCCGCGCGTTCGAGCGCCGGTCCGGAGGTCAACCGCAACGCGGTGCCCAGTTCGGCGGCGATGATCATGGCCATGCTGGTCTTGCCGAGGCCCGGAGGTCCGGACAGCAGCACGTGATCGGGAGTGCCCCCGCGCAGTTTCGCCCCGGCCAGCACCAGTTGCAGCTGCTCACGGACCCTCGGTTGTCCGATGAAGTCGTCCAGCGAGGTGGGGCGCAGACTCGCCTCGATGTCACCGTCGCCGGCGACGAACTCGGCGGTGACGGCGGACTCGTCGCCGAAGGCCTCGTCTTCCGCGCCCGCGGTCACCGAGTCTTACCCAGCAGTGCGAGGGCCGACCGCAGGGCGCGGGAGGTGTCCGCCTCCGGGTCCGCGGCCAGCACCGAGTCGGTGGCCTGTTCCGCCTGCTTCAGCGCGAACCCGAGGCCGACCAGCGCCTCGACGATCTGGTCGCGGACCATTCCCGCGACCTCGGCGACGGAGCCGTCCGACGGTGAACCGGAGCCGGTCGGCACCGCCTCGACCTTGTCGCGCAGTTCGACGATCATCCGTTCGGCCCCGCGCTTTCCGATACCGGGGACCCGGGTCAGCGCCGTGACGTTGCCCTCCGCCAGCGCCTTGCGCAGCGACTCCGGTTCGAGCACGGCCAAGGTGGCCATCGCCAGCCGTGGACCGACCCCGGAGACCGTCTGCAACAGGCCGAACAGGTCGCGGGACTCGGTGTCGTGGAAGCCGTACAGCGTCATCGAGTCCTCGCGGACGATCATTGCCGTCACCAGCCGCACCTCGGCGCCACGCTGCAGCGTGCCGAGGGTGACCGGGGTGGCGTTGAGCCGGTAGCCCACCCCGGCGGCCTCGAGCACGACGTGGTCGAGGGCGATCTCGAGTACCTCACCGCGGACCGACGCGATCATCTAGGAACCTGCCTTCTGGAGCCGGGACTTGGACACTTCCGCCAGCCGCGCCTCGTAGCGTCGCCGCTGCTCGGCGGCGGCGCGCTCCGCCTGAGCCATTCTCGACAGCATCGGCGCCCGCCAGCAGTGGCAGATCGCGAGCGCGAGGGCGTCCGCCGCATCGGCAGGCTTGGGTGCGGCGTCCAGCCCGAGGATCTTCGTCACCATCGCGGTGACCTGCTTCTTGTCCGCCGATCCGTTGCCGGTGACCGCGGACTTGACCTGACTCGGCGTGTGGAAGCAGACGTCGATGCCGCGACGGGCGGCGGCGAGGGCGACCACGCCGCCCGCCTGCGCCGTGCCCATCGCGGTCCGGACGTTGTGCTGCGAGAAGACCCGCTCGACCGCGACCACCGTCGGCCGGTGCAGGTCGAGCCACTCCTCGGCGGCGTCGGCGATGCCGAGGAGTCGTTGCGCAAGGTCCATGTCCGGTGGGGTGCGGATCACGTCGACCGCGACCGGCCGGACCTCACGACCACGGCCGGCGTCGACCACCCCGAACCCGCACCGGGTGAGGCCGGGATCGACTCCGAACACGCGCACTGGCCCACCTCTCGACGTTACGAACAGCTGTTCGAGAGTATAGGTCGAGCGGCCGACAACCTCGTGCACCAACACACCCGCCGAGCAGGCCGGGTGAGCGGGCCGCGGTGTCCGGAGTCCGCCCGGACGTCAGGCGTCGAGCTCGGCGAGAACCTCGTCGGAGAGATCGACGTTGGTGTAGACGTTCTGCACGTCGTCGGAGTCCTCGAGGGCGTCGACGAGCTTGAACACCTTGCGCGCCCCCTCCACGTCCACCGGCACCTCGACGGAGGCGCGGAAGTCGGGATCGGCGGACTCGTAGTCGATGCCCGCCTCCACGAGCGCAGTGCGCACGGGAACGAGATCGGTTGCCTCCGAGACGATCTCGAAGGTGTCGCCGAGATCGTTGATCTCCTCGGCGCCGGCCTCGAGAACGACCTCGAGAATCTCGTCCTCGCTGCGGCCCGCCTTCTCGAGAATGACGACACCCTTGCGGCTGAACAGGTACGACACCGATCCCGGATCGGCGAGGTTGCCGCCGTTGCGGGTCATCGCGGTGCGGACCTCGCCCGCCGCGCGGTTGCGGTTGTCGGTAAGGCACTCGACCAGCAGGGCGACACCGTTGGGGCCGTAGCCCTCGTACATGATGGTCTGCCAGTCGGCGCCGCCGGCCTCTTCACCGGCGCCGCGCTTGCGCGCACGCTCGATGTTGTCGTTGGGGACCGACGACTTCTTCGCCTTCTGGATAGCGTCGTACAGGGTGGGGTTACCCGCGGGGTCGCCGCCACCGGTTCGTGCCGCCACCTCGATGTTCTTGACAAGCTTGGCGAACGATTTGCCACGCTTGGCATCGATCGCAGCCTTCTTGTGCTTGGTGGTGGCCCATTTGGAGTGGCCGCTCATGCGTAGTTCCCTCTTCCCGTCAATGCCGGTCCCGGATGTGGATCCACACGCGACAGCGGTGAGGCTGCAGCGGGGAGCACACAGTAGCGCCAGTTTACCCGCGCGCGAGCGCCGCCTCGCGCACCATGTCGACAAAGAGCTGATGGACCCGCCTGTCGCCGGTCACCTCCGGGTGGAACGAGGTCGCGAGAACCCCGCCCTGGCGGACCGCCACGACCCGGCCCGCCGCGGGCCCCTCCGGCACCGTGGCGAGCACCTCGACGCCCGCGCCGACACGTTCGACCCAGGGCGCACGGATGAACACCGCACGCATCGGTTCGCCCTCGATTCCGACGAAGTCCAGGTTCTCCTCGAACGAGTCGACCTGCCTGCCGAAGGCGTTGCGGCGCACGGTGATGTCGAGACCGGACAGGCACTGCGCGTCCGGGCGAGTGTCGAGGATCTCGCTGGCGAGCAGGATCATTCCCGCGCAGGACCCGTAGGCCGGCATTCCGTCGCGCAGCCGGGCGCGCAGCGGTTCGAGCAACTCGAACACCGTGAGCAGCCGGCTCATGGTGGTCGACTCGCCACCCGGAATCACCAGACCGTCGACGGCCTCGAGTTCCGCCAGGCGGCGAACGGTCACCCCGTTGGCCCCGGAGGCCTCGAGTGCGGCGAGGTGTTCACGGACGTCACCCTGCAGGGCGAGCACTCCGATGGTGGGACGTGTTGTCGCAGAATCGTTCACGGGTTCGGCACACCCACCACGAGGAGGTGCGCCGCGGGGACGGACCCGTCGACGGGGACGGTGTGAGCGGTGTCGGTGATCCAGCGCAGCGCGCCGTCCACCTCGATCCGGGCGCTGACGTTCAGACGCGCGCGCGGGTCGATCACGCCACGGTCCGCGGTCAGCTGGAACGGCACCGGCACCCCGGTCGCGTCGGTGATGCGCTGCTCGGCGAGCACGACGGACGGCGCGTCGGCACGCGAGACGTCCTCGAGGCGCACGGTGACCACGGCACCCTCCGGCCATGCGATCCGCTCCCGGTAGGCGACGTCGCCGGTGACGGTCAACTCGTCCCGAACGTCGCGGCCGTTCGCTTCGCTCACGCCGGACGAGCCGAGGGACATCCCGACCGCTGCGACCACCGCGATCAACGCGCCGACGCCCAACACCAGTTCGAGTATTCGTCTCGTTCGCACGGGGTAGAGAATACGGTTGCCCGCCGCAGGCCCCGCCGTCGGAATGGAATCAAGAGCGCGCCGCACCCCGTCAGGGAACCGTCAACGCCGGCGTCGCGACCACCTCCGGCGCGCACACTCACAGCCGTGACGACGCCACTGCTCGTCCGGACGCCCCCGCCCGGACGCACCCGCAAGCCCGACCGGCACAAGCTGTCGGTGCCGACCGGCCTGGCCGGACTCTCCCTCGACGCGATGGCGTCGGTCTCCTACGGTCCCGAGGCGATCGTGTTGGTGCTGGCCGCCGCCGGCGGCGTCGGGCTGGGGTTCACCGTGCCGGTCACCGTCGCCATCGCGGCGCTGCTCGCCGTCCTGGTCGCCTCATACCGCCAACTGATCGCGGCGTTCCCGAACGGGGGCGGGGCCTATGCGGTCGCGCGCGCACGGCTCGGCCAACGCACCGGACTCGTCGCGGCGGCGTCGCTGGTGATCGACTACATCCTCAACGTGGCCGTGTCCATCGCCGCCGGAGTCGCCGCCCTCACCTCCGCATTCCCTGCGCTACTCCCCTACACGGTGTGGATCTGCCTCGCCGTCCTGGCCGGGATCACGGCGCTCAATCTGCGCGGGATCGCAGACAGCGCAAGGGCTTTCATGATACCTACCGCGATCTTCGTGGTCGGCATCTTCACGGTGATCGTCGCCGGCCTGCTCCGGTCGGAGCCTCTCACCGTCACCGAGACCACCGGCGTCGCCGGCAACGTCGAGACGGTCGGGGTGCTGTTGCTGCTCAAGGCGTTCTCGAGCGGGTGCGCCGCCCTCACCGGGGTGGAGGCGATCGCGAACGCCGTCCCCAGTTTCCGCGAGCCCCGCGTCCGCAACGCTCAGCGCGCCGAGACGGCACTGGGTGTGCTGCTGGGCACGATGCTGATCGGGCTGGCCACGCTCATCGGCAAGTTCGCACTCCGTCCGGTCGAGGGGACCACCGTTCTCTCGCAACTGACCGAGGCGTCTCTCGGACACGGGATCGGTTACTACGTAGTGCAGTTCGCCACCGTGGTACTCCTCGCCCTGGCCGCGAACACCTCCTACGGCGGGCTGCCGACGCTCATGCGATTGCTCGCCGACGACAACTGCCTGCCGCATCGGTTCGCACTGCGGTCCCCGCGAGAGGTGTACCGGCACGGCGTGCTCGCGCTGGGCGTGTTCGCCGGCGCCCTGCTGATCGCCTCGGGCGGCAGCATGAACGACCTCGTCCCGCTGTTCGCGATCGGCGTGTTCGTCGGGTTCACGATCGCGCAGGTCGGCCTCGTCCGGCACTGGCTGCTGACCCGGGCGCCGGGCTGGCGGTGGCGGCTGGCCCTCAACGCGTTCGGCGCCACCCTCACCGCGCTCGCCTCGCTGGTGACGACCGCCATGAAGTTCACCGAGGGCGCCTGGCTGATCGTGCTGGCCCTGCCCCTGATCGTGTTCCTGATGGAGCGGGTGCGCGCGGCCTACGCGGTCATCGGCGACCGCATCCACCTCGGCGAGGTGCCCGCCGCGCCCTGCGCACGGGGCACCGTCGTCGTGGTGCCGGTCGCTGAGGTCTCCGAGGTGAGTCGCGAGGCGATCAGCGCCGCGCTGTCCATCGGCACCGACGTCGTCGCGGTCCGGGTGTGCCCGGCCGGGGAGTCGCCGCGCGCCTTCACCGCGGCGTGGGCGGCCTGGCATCCCGGGGTGCGACTGGTCCTGCTCGACGGCGCCGGCGCCGGCCTCGCGTCCGTCCTGACCCGGTACGTCACCGACCAGCTGGCAGGCAGACGCGTCGTGGTGGTGATCGGCGAGGTGGAGCCGGGCTCGGCCTGGCAACGGATCCTGCCGAACCACCGCGGCGACGAACTCGACCGCGCGCTGCGCCGCACCACCGACGCCGCGGTCCTCCGGATCCGGTTGCGGGTCGGCGGATCTCCCGTGCGTACGCCGATCACGCCGACGCCGAGAACCGCCGAGCCACCCACGCGGTCCGATTGCGCCGGACGGTGAGGTCGCGCCGGCGCGACAGCGAGTCGGGACCCTCGTCCGCGAGCAGTCGATCGAGGGCGTCGAGGTCGTCGGCGGCCAGGTGCTCGCCGAGGAAGCCTCGGACCCGCCCGAGGTAGGCGCGCGCGTAGCGGGCGGCTCTGCGTTGCGGCGGATTCGCGTCGGCGGGGAAGCTGCGCTGCTCGGCAATCTCGAAGCCGGCCGCCTCCAGGTGGGGTCGCCAGTCCGGGTGCGCATTCCAGTTCACCTTCTCCAGCGCATCGTGGCACCGGGACTCGAGACCCGGGCGCCCCAGCCCGATGTCGTCGGGAAGAAATCGCGGCAGCGCGTCCATCTCGACGACCACCAACAGGCCCCCGGGATTCAGGGCGTCGTGGACGTCCCGCAGCAGCCGGTCCGGGTCGGCGACCTCATGCAGCGAGGAGGAGGCCCAGGCGAGGTCGACCGCGCCGACCGCGGGCCAGCCGACGTCCAGGTCGGACTCCACCACGCGCAGCCGGCCGGCCACGCCCGCCTCGCGGGCGGACGACTGGATGCGGGCCAGCATCGCGGCGGACCTGTCGACCGCGATCACCTCGGCCGAGGAGAACTCGCGCGCGAGGGCCAGGCTGCCGGCACCGGTCCCGGCACCGAGGTCGACGACCATCCGCGGCTGCTCTCGCGCGTGCCGTCCGAGCCATCCCGAGAGGTCGTGCAGGTAGGCGCCGTGCACCTCGGCATCGAGGTCGAGCAGTTCCGCGAGCCCCGCGTCGTCGTGATCGTGGCCGCCGTGCCCGTGGTGGTGCCCGGCACGGCGGTGTGCGTGACGATGGGTGTGCTCGGTCATGACTTCACAGTAGATCGATGATGCGCGTACGGCATACTATCTTGCGTATGACGCAAGAAGTCTCTGTGGACGCCTTGATCCGCCAGCGCATCCGCGGCCTGCGACTGTCCCGCGGCTGGTCGCTGGAGGCCCTCGCCACGCGCTGCTTCCTCAGCCCGTCCACCCTCAGCCGCATCGAGACCGGGCACCGCCGGATCGCGCTCGATCAACTCGTCCCGATTGCGCGGGCTCTCGGGACCACGATCGATCAGCTCGTCGAGTCACCGGACGACGAGGACGTGGTGATCCGCCCGGAACCCGAGCACACACCGGGCGTGACGACCTGGCTGTTGTCCCGGGAGGGCGCCACGAACGGTGTGACCGTGGCGAAGATGCGGATCACCCCCGACCGGCCGACCGGGGCCGGGCAGCTGGGCGTGCACCCCGGCCGAGACTGGTTCACCGTGCTGTCCGGGACCGCCACGCTGCAGCTCGGCGAGCGAACCCTGCTGATCCGGGCGGGCGAGGCGGCCGAGTTCTCGACCATGGTCCCGCACGCGATCAGGGCTCAGGACGGCCCGGTGGAGATCCTCACCATCTTCGATCGCGACGGCGAACGCGCCCACCTGCATCCCCTGCACGACACACGGTGAATCGTCACTCCGTGCGCAGCAGCCGGGTCAGGCCCTCCTGAACGACCGCCGCGACCAGGTTCCCGTCCCGGTCGAAGATGCGGCCCTGGGTCAGCGCCCGACCGAAGCCCGCGGACGGCGAGGACTGGTCGTAGAGCAACCACTCGTCGGCACGGAAGGGGCGCAGGAACCACAGCGCATGGTCGAGCGAGGCCTGCTGGATCTCCGCGTCGGGGTGCGGCACCTGCGCGGAGCCGAGCAGCGTCATGTCGCTCATGTACGCGAGGGTGCAGATGTGGAAGACCGGTGCGTCGGGCAGGATGCCGCGGTACCGGAACCACACCTGTTGCTGCG
Source organism: Rhodococcus sp. NPDC059234 (assembly GCF_042754225.1). NCBI lineage: Bacteria > Bacillati > Actinomycetota > Actinomycetes > Mycobacteriales > Nocardiaceae > Rhodococcus > Rhodococcus sp. NPDC059234. Next base: position 1,977 of record NZ_JBHZAH010000121.1, on the reverse strand, counting down.
CGGGCACGCCGCGCCTGCGCACGATCTCCTCCTGCGGAACGAAGCGCAGGTCCCAATCCGCCCACTCCCGGAACTCCCACGACAATTCCTCGTCGCGCGAATCCGAGGTGTCGGGAAGGGTTTCCGGGTCCGGCACCGGCGGAATCCGGTCCTGGTGTTCGATACCGACGTCACCGACGTGGAACGAGGCGGACATGGTGAAGATCGCCTGCCCGTCCTGTACCCCGGTCACGCGGCGGGTGCAGAAGGAACGACCGTCCCGAATCCGGTCGACGAGGAACACCGTGGGAATCGTCGGATTCCCCGGGCGGAGGAAATAGCCGTGCAGCGAGTGCACACGGTACTGCTCGTCGACGGTGCGGACGGCCGAGACCAGTGCCTGCCCCGCGACCTGGCCGCCGAAGGTTCTGGTCAGCATCGTGTCCGCGACGATGCCCCGAAAGATGTCCTTCTCCAGGCGCTCGAGCTCCAGGATTTCTTCGATGGACGACATGGCGCTCCCTCTTCCGGCTACCCGACCTGGTCAGGCTAGCAACAGCGCGGGCGGGGGCCGGGACTCAGTCGGGCACCGGGTGCGCCGGGTAGGCATGGACAAGCGCCGAATCCAACTTGGGCAGGGCTGCAACGAGTGTCGACCTCGCCTCGTGAGCGATCCGATGCGCCTGAGCCAGACTCATGTCGTCGGGCACGTCGACCTCGGCGTCGGCGTACAACCGGTGGCCGATCCAGCGCATCCGCAGGCTCCGTACCCGCAGGACCCCCGGTTCGGCAGCCAGCGCCCCCTCGGCGCGGGCCACGACCTCGGGGTCGACGCCGTCCATCAACCGGCGCAGCACCTCCCGCGCCGCGGTCGCGAGCACGACCAGGATGGCGGCCGTGATGACCAGTCCCACAACGGGATCGGCGAGGGGGAACCCCGCCGCGACCCCCGCCGCCCCCAGCACCACCGCCAGCGACGTGAGTCCGTCGGTACGCGCATGCAGACCGTCGGCGACCAGCGCGGCCGAGCCGATACGGCGACCGATTCTGATCCGGTATGCCGCGACCACCTCGTTGCCCGCGAACCCGACCACCCCGGCGGCGGCGACCCAGCCCAGGTGCGAGACCGGCGCGGGTTCGATCAGCCTGCGCACCGACTCCACGGCGGCCACTGCCGCCGAGACGGCGATCATCGCGAGCACGAACAGGCCGGCGAGATCCTCCGACCGGCCGAAACCGTAGGTGTAGCGACGCGAGGCCGGGCGCCTGCCGAGCGCGAACGCAATCCACAACGGCACCGCCGTCAACGCGTCCGAGAAGTTGTGCACGGTGTCGGCGAACAATGCCACCGACCCCGACAGCGTGACGATCGCGAACTGGACTGCGGCGGTGATTGCGAGGACTACCAGGCTGATCTTGACCGCACGGATGCCGATCGCACTCGACTCGAGGGCATCGTCGACACTGTCGGCGGCGTCGTGGCTGTGCGGCACGAACAGCTCCCGCACGAACCCTCGGCCGTGCCCGTGCCCGTGGCCGTGCCCGTGGCCGTGGCCGTCGCTCATCCGCGCTCCCCGACCGGCGCACCGTCGTGCAGAACGCGGAGGTCGCCCTGCTCGCGGTGATGACCGGGAACCCCGGGGCCCGCGTGCTCGGCGTTGAACACCGCGTCGGTGACCAGCTGCCGGACGTGGTCGTTCTCGAGTCGGTAGAACACCTGGGTGCCCTCACGCCTGGTCCGGACCAGGCGCGCCATCCGCAGCTTCGCCAGGTGCTGGGACACCGAGGGCGCCGGCTTACCGACGTGCTCCGCGAGGTCGTTGACCGGCAGTTCACGATCGACGAGAGCCCACAGGATCTGCACCCGAGTCGCATCGGCCAGCATCCGGAAGACCTCGACGACGAGGTCCACCTCGTCGTCGTGCAGCCGTCGTCGACATGCACCACTATCTGCATTCATACGTAGATAATAGAGCTAACGGCCCCAGGAACAAACAC
>NZ_JBHZAH010000120.1:0-15010 GCF_042754225.1 Rhodococcus sp. NPDC059234 | reverse complement strand
ATACCCACCCACAAAAAGTGGAGTGGAGTACCAAAAACATTTGGCACTGACATTCATCGGCACACTGTTGAGTTCTCAAAGAACACGCACACACCGGATCGGACGAGACTCTTGAGGTTCCAAAAGTTGTGTTCTCGGCCTCTTCGGGGCAACTGTTCCAGCCTAACCCATCTGATCGCCGGGCGCAAACCCGGGGTCGCAGTCTGGGAGATTCAGGCGCCTTCGTCCAACCTCGTGTCCCGCGCCTCTCGGCCGGGTCGGTGTCCGTGTCGCTCTGACTCGACAAAAGTTACGCGGCGATGAATGCGGAGGCAAATCGCCAGGTCAGAGCGGGGTGGCTCCGACAAAGGCCCAGGTAGACGCCGGTGTCGCCGACTGAAAACGACGCAGAACTTCGAAATTCGCCCACTGTGACGCCCGACACCTACCGTCGTCCGCCCCGGAAACGACTGAAGGGCACCCCGCCCGAAGCGGGATGCCCTTCAACGATCTGGCCTGATCAGGCGGTTGCCGGTACACGCACGATGTCGCCACCGAGGTCGCTCAGGTTCTCGACGAAACGCGGGTAACCGCGATCGATGTGGAACACGTCGTGCACCTCCGTAGTCCCGTCCGCGACCAGGCCCGCGAGCACCAGGCCCGCGCCGGCCCGAATGTCCGACGACCACACCGGCGCACTCGACAACCGGGGAATCCCCCGCACCACCGCGTGGTGGCCGTCGGTCCGGGCATCCGCACCCAGCCGGATCATCTCCTCGACGAACCGGAACCGCGCCTCGAAGACGTTCTCGGTGATCATCGACGTTCCGTCGGCGACGGCGGCGAGCCCGATCGCCATCGGCTGCAGGTCCGTGGGGAAACCGGGGAAGGGCAGGGTCGCGAAGTTGACGGCGACCGGCCGGGACGACTGCACCACCCGGAAGCCGTCCGCCTGCGTAGTCACCTGAGACCCCGCGGCACGGAGCTTGTCCAGGACCAGCGTCAGGTGCTTCGGGTTCACCCCGCGCACCGTCACGTCGCCGCGCGTCATCGCGGCAGCGATCCCCCAGGTCGCCGCGACGATCCGGTCGCCGATCACCCGGTGCGTGGTCGGGCGCAGACTCTTCACACCGCGGATGGTCAGCGTCGACGTGCCGGCGCCCTCGATCTCCGCGCCCATGCGGACCAGCATGTTGCACAGGTCGACGATGTCGGGTTCGCGCGCCGCGTTGTCGATCACCGTCTCGCCCTTGGCGAGCACCGCCGCCATCAGGATGTTCTCGGTCGCCCCCACCGACGGGAAAGCGAGGCGGATGCTCGCGCCGTGCAGGTCGTCGGCGTCCGCGACGACACAGCCGTGCTGGATCTCGCTCCGCGCTCCGAGCAGCTCGAGGCCCGACTGGTGCATGTCGAGGGGCCGTGATCCGATCGCGTCCCCGCCGGGCAACGCGACCACCGCACGCCTGCACCGCGCCACCAGCGGTCCGAGCACACACACCGAGGCACGGAACTGGGTCACCGCCGGGAAATCCGCGTGGTACTTGGGCTCGGCCGGGGTCGTGATCCGCACCTCGTCGCCGACCAGGTCGACCTCGCAGCCGAGACCACGCAGCACCTCGGCCATGAGCGGCACGTCCAGGATGTCCGGGCAGTTGGTGATGGTGCTCGTACCCTCGGCCAACAGCGCTGCCGCCATCAGCTTGAGGACGCTGTTCTTCGCGCCACCGACCGAGACCTCACCCGCCAGCCGGTTGCCGCCGGTGACAAGAAAGCGTTCATTCACAGTCGCACAGCCTAGCCGCGCTCGCCGCGGCGGTAGCGTGACACCCATGGCAGTCCACCTGACCCGCATATACACCCGTACCGGCGACGACGGAACGACCGGATTGAGCGACTTCTCGCGGGTATCGAAGAACGACCCGCGGCTGATCGCCTACGCGGACTGCGACGAGGCGAATGCCGCGATCGGCGTGGCACTCGCGCTGGGAGCGCCGGACGAGGCGGTGCGCTCGGTGCTGCGCCAGATCCAGAACGACCTCTTCGACGCCGGCGCCGACCTGTCGACCCCCGTGGTCGAGGATCCGGAGTATCCCCCGCTCCGGGTCTCGCCGTCGTATGTCGAGCGGCTCGAGCGCTGGTGCGACGAGTTCAACGAGAACCTGACCCCGCTGAGCTCGTTCATCCTGCCCGGCGGCACCCCGCTCGGTGCGCTGCTGCACGTGGCCCGCACCGTCACCCGCCGCGCGGAACGATCGGCCTGGGCCGCGGTGGAGTCGAGCCCCGCCGACACCAACGTCCTGCCGGCGAAGTACCTCAATAGGCTGTCGGACCTGCTGTTCATCCTCGGCCGGTTCGCCAACCCGGACGGGGACGTGCTCTGGCGTCCCGGCGCGGGCGGGAGCGAGACCGCGCCCGGCAACTGAACGACCCCGAAACGACGAGAACCCCGACCGCACCGGTCGGGGTTCTGTTGTGAAGGGCGAGGCCGATCAGGCCGGACGGCCACGCATCGACCGCCCGGAGGGGCGGGACTCGACCCAGGACAGGAACGCGGTCAGCGCGCCGCGGTCGAGCGCGAACTCGTAGCCGTGGTCGCCGTCGCTGACGGACACGATCACGATGTCGTCGGTCATGATGTCGAACTCGGTGTCCTGCGGGGACCGGCGGTCGCCCAGCTCGACGCCCTGGCGTGAAACCCGTGAATCGGGACCGGGCCGCAGGCTCGAGAGCTTGAAGAAGACCAGCGACTCCTCGCCGTAGCGAATGATGCCGTGGCGCCAGCCCTGCCCTGCCGCTGCAGGGGTCGAACGCATGATCGCCGCCGTTCCGCCGCGACGCAGCACCGACAACCGATACACGAAAGCCGCGACGAGGGCCGCGAGCAGCACAACCAGAATGAAGAGAACGATCACTCCAGCAGTCACTACTCGTCGGCCCTCGTCGCGGCTTCTCGTGTGTACCTGTCAGGCCCGCTCGACCGCGCGCAGCTGACCCTTGGCGATCGCGATCGCCTCGTCCTCTGCGGTGGTGTCGGCGAGCACTGCCTTGGCGGCGTCGACGTCGATGTCGCCGGCGAAGTCCGCGGACTCGGCCAGGACGGTCACCGACGTGCCGGTCACGGAGAGGAAGCCACCGTGCACCGCCGCGACGACACGCTCGCCGTCGGTGGTGGTGATGGCCACGACACCCGCGTCGACCAGCTGACCGAGGACCGGCTCATGTCCGTACATGATGCCGATCTCGCCCTCGGTGGTCTGGGCGCTGACGAGTGTCGCCGTGCCCGACCACAGCCGCCGCTCGACGGCGACGAGCTCAACGGTCATCTCAGCCATGGTCGACTACTTCCCTGCGATCTTCTTGGCAGCGGCCTCGACGTCGTCGAGTCCACCGCAGCTGTTGAACGCCTGCTCGGGCAGGTGGTCGAACTCGCCCTTGCAGACGCGGTCGAACGCCTCGATGGTGTCGCGCAGCGGCACCACGGAGCCGGCCTCACCGGTGAACTTCTCGGCGACGATGAAGTTCTGGCCGAGGAACTTCTGGATGCGACGCGCGCGGCCGACGAGGATCTTGTCCTCTTCCTGCAGCTCGTCCATACCGAGGATGGCGATGATGTCCTGCAGTTCCTTGTACTTCTGCAGGATCCGCTTGACCTCGTTGGCGACGCGGAAGTGCTCGGCACCGACGATGCCGGGCTCCAGGATGCGCGAGGTCGACGTCAGCGGGTCCACAGCGGGGTAGATACCCATCTGCGAAATCGGACGCGAGAGCTCGGTGGTCGCATCGAGGTGCGCGAACGTGGTGGCGGGCGCCGGGTCGGTGTAGTCGTCGGCGGGCACGTAGATCGCCTGCAGCGAGGTGATCGAGCGGCCACGGGTCGAGGTGATGCGCTCCTGGAGCTCACCCATCTCGTCCGCCAGCGTCGGCTGGTAACCCACGGCGGAGGGCATACGACCCAGCAGGGTCGAGACCTCGGAACCGGCCTGGGTGAAGCGGAAGATGTTGTCGATGAAGAGCAGCACGTCCTGGTTCTGCACATCGCGGAAGTACTCCGCCATGGTCAGCGCCGACAGGGCGACGCGCATACGCGTTCCCGGCGGCTCGTCCATCTGACCGAAGACAAGGGCGGTGTCCTGGAGGACGCCCATCTCTTCCATCTCGAGGTGGAGGTCGGTGCCCTCACGGGTGCGCTCACCGACGCCCGCGAACACCGAGGTTCCGGAGAACTCACGGGCGATACGGGTGATCATCTCCTGGATCAGAACGGTCTTGCCGACGCCGGCACCACCGAACAGACCGATCTTGCCGCCCTTGACGTAGGGGGTCAGCAGGTCGATGACCTTGATGCCGGTCTCGAGGATCTCGGTCTTGCCCTCGAGCTGGTCGAAGGCGGGGGGCTTGCGGTGGATGCCCCACTGCTCGCCGTCGCGACCGAGGCCCGGGGTGTCGAGGCAGTCACCGAGGGCGTTGAACACGTGGCCCTTGACGACGTCACCGACGGGAACCGAGATCGGCTTGCCCGAGTCGACGACCGCGGTGCCGCGCACCAGGCCGTCGGTGGGCTGCATCGAAATGGTGCGCACCAGGTTGTCACCGAGGTGCTGCGCGACCTCGAGGGTCAGGGTCTTCGCGACGGTCGGCAGAGTGACCTCTGCGTTCAGCGCGTTGAACAGGGCGGGAACGGCGCCACGCGGGAACTCAACGTCCACAACGGGACCGATGACCCGCACGACGCGGCCGGCCGTGGCGGCCGCACCGTTCGCGTTGGTTTGGGTTACTGCTGCGGTCATGTGCTAGTCACTTCCTGCGCTCGAGGCGAGCGCATTCGCGCCACCGACGATCTCGCTGATTTCCTGGGTGATCTGGGCCTGGCGCACCTGGTTGGCCTGACGGCTCAGGGTGTTCACCAGCTCGTTTGCGTTGTCCGTCGCCGCCTTCATGGCGGTACGGCGCGAGGCCGACTCCGATGCCGCGGCTTCCAGCAGCGAGGAGTAGATCCGGGTGTTGATGTACTTCGGCAGCAGCGCCGACAGCAACGTCCCGGCCTCAGGCTCGAAGTCGTACTGAGCCGTCGGCGCAGCACCGTTCGAGTCGGTGAGCATGTCCTCGCCCAACTCGAAGTTCTCGTCCTTGTAGGCGACCTCGAGCGGAGCCATCCGGCGGACCTCGGGAGACTGCGTCAGCATCGACACGAACTTCGTGTAGACGATGTGCAGCTCGTCGACGCCCTCGATGGTGCCCTCACCGTTGTAGGTCGGCACCTCGTTGCCGGACCCGGCCATGAACAGCTCCACCAGGTGCCGGCTCGCCCTCGCGGCGTCCGCGTAGCCGGGGTCCTGAGAGAACCCGGTCCACGCGCCCTTGAGGTCGCGGTCACGGAAGGTGTAGTAGGTCAGGCCCTTCGCGCCGAGCACGTACAGCACCGGCTCCTTGCCCTCGCTGCGCAGCAGCGCGAACAGCTCCTCCGCCTCCTTGAGGACGTTGGAGTTGTACCCGCCACACATGCCGCGGTCACTGGTGACCACGAGCACGGCGGCACGCTTCGGGTTCGGGCGCTCGTTGAGGAGCGGATGGTCGAGTGACCCCGAGGCGCTCGCCAGCGCGGAGAGCACCTTGGTGATCTCCTCGGCGTACGGCTTGGACGCCGCAACCCGAATCTGCGCCTTGGTGATGCGGGAGGTGGCAATCAGCTCCTGCGCCTTGGTGATCTTCTTGGTCGAGTTGACTGACTTGATACGTGAGCGCAGTTCGCGCAGGCTAGCCATCTACTCAGTCACACTCCCTTCCCACGAGAATCCGTCACGGCCGTCACGCTCACTTGCTGACGTGCTTGCGAGTGACGGAAACCTGCTCCTGGCTGACCTCGTCGGCACCGAGAGCGGTCGCCGCGGCCTCGTTGACGACGCGGCTGCCGTCGGAGGCGAGGAAGCCCTGCTTGAACTTGTCGGTCGCTGCCACGAGGGCCGCGGTCGAATCCGCGTCGAGGGCCTTGCCGCCCTTGATCGCCTCGTAGACGCCTGCCGCGTTGCGGTGCAGGTCCTCGAGCAGCTCGGACTCGAAACGACGCACGTCGCCGACGGGCACCGAGTCGAAGACACCCTCGCCGGCCAGGTAGATCGAGATGATCTGGTCCTCGACCGCGATCGGGCTGTACTGGTCCTGCTTGAGCAGCTCGACCAGACGCTGGCCGCGCTCGAGCTGAGCCTTCGAGGCGTCGTCCAGGTCGGAGGCGAAGGCCGAGAAGGCCTCCAGCTCACGGAACTGGGCGAGCTCGAGACGGAGCGAACCGGAGACCTTCTTCATACCCTTGGTCTGCGCGGCGCCACCGACTCGGGAAACCGAGATACCGACGTTGATCGCGGGGCGGATGCCCTTGTTGAACAGGTCGGACTCGAGGAACACCTGACCGTCGGTGATGGAGATGACGTTGGTCGGGATGTAGGCCGAGACGTCGTTGGCCTTCGTCTCGATGATCGGCAGCGCGGTGAGCGAGCCGCCACCGAGGGCGTCGGACAGCTTCGCCGAGCGCTCCAGCAGACGGGAATGCAAGTAGAAGACGTCACCGGGGTAGGCCTCGCGTCCCGGCGGGCGACGCAGCAGCAGCGAGATGGCGCGGTACGCCTCGGCCTGCTTGGTCAGGTCGTCGAACACGATGAGGACGTGCTTGCCCTGGTACATCCAGTGCTGGCCGATGGCCGAGCCGGTGTACGGGGCGAGCCACTTGAAGCCGGCCGAATCGGAGGCCGGGGCGGCGACGATGGTGGTGTACTCCATCGCGCCCTGCTCCTCGAGCGCCTGCTTGACGCCGGCGATGGTGGAGCCCTTCTGGCCGATCGCGACGTAGATGCAGCGAACCTGCTGCGTCGGGTCGCCGGTCGCCCAGTTCGCCTTCTGGTTCAGGATGGCGTCGACGCAGACCGCGGTCTTGCCGGTCTTGCGGTCGCCGATCACCAGCTGGCGCTGTCCGCGGCCGATCGGGGTCATCGCGTCGATGGCCTTGATGCCGGTCTGCAGCGGCTCCTCGACCGGCTGGCGCTCCAGCACGGTCGCGGCCTGCAGCTCGAGGGCGCGGTTCTCGGTGCTCTCGATGTCGCCGAGGCCGTCGATCGGCTGGCCCAGCGGGTTCACGACGCGGCCGAGGAAGCCGTCGCCGACGGGCACGGACAGGACGTCGCCGGTCCGCTTGACCTGCTGGCCCTCCTCGATGTGCTCGTAGTCACCCAGGATGACGGCACCGATCTCGGTGGCGTCGAGGTTCAACGCCACGCCGAGGACGCCGCCGGGGAACTCCAGGAGCTCGTTGGCCATCGCCGAAGGCAGGCCGGTGACGTGCGCAATGCCGTCACTGGTGTCGGACACCGCTCCGACCTCCTCGCGGGAGGCCTCCGGGGAGTAGCTCGCGGTGTAGTTCTCAATCGCGCTACGGATCTCGTCGGAGGAGATCGTCAGCTCCGCCATGTTCTTCCTGCTCTCGGTATCTGGTCTTCGAATGAATCTGGAGGGGTGCTGCTCGCCGCAGCGGGTGGCCCCGGCTACTTGAGGGTCTTGCGGAGCGACGCGAGTCGTCCCGCGGCGCTACCGTCGATGACCTCGTCACCGACGCGGACCACGAGGCCGCTCAGGAGCTCGGGATCGACCTCCACGTGCACGGTGACCGGCTTCCCGTAGGTCCGGGAGAGGGTCGCGGCAAGCCGCTCAGCCTGCGCGTCCGAGAGCGGCGAGGCGCTGCGCACGTGTGCGACCGCCTTGTCGCGCCGGGCCGCGGCCAGTTCCGACAGCTCGTTGAACGCGTCCGCCGGAGCGGTGTTCAGCCGGCCGACGGCCTGGTTGGCCAACGCCTCGGAAACCGCCGTGACCTTGCCGTACAGCAGCTTGGACAGCAGCTCGCGCTTGGCGGAACTCGGCCGGGCACGGTCCGAAAGGGCCTGCTCGAGCTCGGAGTTGCCCGCCACGATGCGACCGAGCCGGAACAGCTCGTCCTCGACGGTGTCGAGCTGGTTCTGGTCGTCGGCTGCGCGCAGCAGCGACTCCCGGCCCAGCAGCACCAGCGAGTTGCGCAGGTCCGCGGAGCTCGACCAGTCCTGGCCCGCCGCAGCCGTCAGCGTCGCCAGCGTCTCGGCCGAGACCTTGGCCGAGAACACCTGTCCGGCCAGCGCCTCTCGAACGGACGCGGGGGCCGAGGGATCGGCCAGCGCGGCGCGGAGCGTGCGCTGACCGTCGAGAACCTCGACCGCCGTGAACAGCTCGGCGCCGGTCTGTGCCGCAGCCGCGGTTGCCGCGCCGGCCGAGACTCCGGCCAACGCCGATTCCAGGGCGCTCCTCGTGTGAGCGAGCGCCTCACGGCTTGCTGCGTACATGGTGCTCACTTCCCTGCTGCGGAGTCAGCGCTGACGGCGTCCAGTTCACCGAGGAAACGGTCGATGGTGCCCGCCCGCTTCACGTCGTCGGCGAGAGACTCCCCGATGACCTTCTCGGCGAGGTCGACCGCGGTGCGGCCGAGATCGCTGCGGAGTTCGGCGACGATCTGCTGACGCTGTGCGGCGAGCTGGTTGCTGCCTGCCGCCACGATGCGGTCGCTTTCCTCCTGGGCCTGCACCTTCATCTCGGAGATGATCTGCTGACCCTGGGTGCGGGCATCCTCGCGGATGGCCGCGGCCTCGGTACGAGCCTCGGCGAGCTGGGCACGGTACTGCTCCAGCGTCTCCTTGGCCTCGGCCTGGGCCTCTTCGGCACGCTTGATGCCGCCTTCGATCTGGTCGGAGCGATCGGCCAGCACCTGCTGGAACTTCGGAAGGATGTACTTCCAGAAGACGAAACCGATGACGATGACACAGACCGCCGACCACACGATGTCGTAGGTCTCGGGGACGAGAGGATTGATCGTCTCCCCCTCCGAGGCCGCGATCACTGCAATGTTCGACATGGCGAGATCAGAAAATGAAGCCGGCGACAAGGCCGATCAGCGCGAGGGCCTCGGTGAACGCGATACCGAGGAACATGTTGGTCCGGATCTGGCCGGCCAGCTCGGGCTGACGAGCGATGCCCTCGATGGCCTTACCGACGACGATGCCCACGCCGATGCCGGGGCCGATGGCGGCGAGACCGTAACCGATGGCGCCGTAGCCCTTGCCCGTGGTGGTCTGCTCGACGGCGGCCTGTGCCAGGTACGAGAGGCTCATGTGGTGTTCCGTTCCCTTTCTGTTGCCCACCGCCGGGGATTGGCGGAAGGGTCAGTTTGTGTGGTGCGTAATGCGGTCAGTGCGAGTCGGCGTGGAGCGCCAGGTCGATGTACACGGCGGTCAGCAGGGCGAAGACGTACGCCTGCAGGAAGATCACCAGCAACTCGAAGAGGGTGAATCCGAAGCCGGCTGCCAGCGAGAACACACCGAAGACCTTCATTCCGGCGGCTGCCTCGAAGAAGAAGAACTGGGTGGCGCTGAAGAACAGCACGAGCATGATGTGGCCGGCGAGCATGTTGGCCATGAGACGGACGGTCAGCGTGAACGGCCGCAGGATGAACGTCGAGATGAACTCGATCGGGATCAGCAGGACGTGCAGCGCGATCGGAACGTCGGGAACGACGATGCTGCTCTTGACGTACTTGAAGAAGCCGTACTTCTTGATGCCCACGTAGTTGAACGTGATGTACGCCAGCGCCGCGAGCACGATCGGCATGCCGACACGCGCGTTCGACGAGATGTTCAGGAACGGGATCACGCTCGAGAAGTTCAGGAACAGGACCGTGAAGAAGATCGTGGTCAGCACGGGCAGGAAGCGCTTGCCCTGCTCCTTGCCGAGCACCTCGTCGGCGATCTGGTCCTTGACGAAGCCGAGGCCGATCTCCGCGACGTTCTGCGCTCCGCGCGGAATCAGCTTCGGGCTGCGCATGGCGATGGCGAAGAACGCGAGCAGGACGACCGTCATGAGGATGCGGATGAGCATCAGCCGGTCGAGCTCGAATGGGGTGCCCTCGAACAGCACAGCGGGAGGGAAGAAGTCTGCAAGTGACGGCGGATGGAACTCCGCGGCCAGGGTGGTGACGCTCAGCGGTCTCTCCCGTAGTCGTGGCCGCAGGCGGCATCGCCTGCGGTTCGATCGGACATTGACGATCTAACAAGTCGACATGGTCGGCTCGCGTATTCGTCAGCTGCTGTGGGTCTTCGAAGACCCTGCGTCTGTCGGTGTCGGCGGACTGTCGTCGACTCGGCATCCCCGCGCCGGACAGTTTCGGCCATGCGACACTGTCGATCGGAGTTACCTGCGCGGTTGCCGGGCGACCCTCTGTCTGATTCGCGTCGTTCCGGCGCTCGCGTGGGCATGACCCTACCAACACAACTACGACGTTGTGTAGACGGGGTCCCTGCTTAACCGATTACGACCGTTCGTAGTACTACTGATCGTCGTCTTTCCGGTCGGCGACCGGACCCTCCGACGGGGTCGGCTGCACGTAGGGAACCTTGACGCGCAGCAGCCCGTACGTCTCCGCGCCGAGCACGATGATCAGGGCCAGAACCATGACGATGACCAGCGCACTCTTGCTGTAGAAGTCCATGCCCTTGAGGATCCCGAGCACCAGGACCGCGAGGATCATCTTGAGCAACCAACTGCCGAGCAGCACCGCTCCGGACGTCGCCGGCGGCAACTTCTCGGTGAACAGCACGGCCAACCCGGTGCACAGGATGAACCCGCCGCCGACGGCGACACCGATCAGCGCACCCCACAGGCCCGGCAGTCCGGCGACCGCGGCGGCGATCGCCGATCCCACCACGGCGAGGGCGATCAGCCCGATAACTCCGTAACGCACGGCGGCACGGAGCGGCGCGGACTGATCGGGCACGGGTTCGGGTTCGAAGCTCACGGTCCGCAAGCCTAGCCGGGCTCCCGCGCGTCACGGTCACGACCACGGTCCTGCTGCACGCGCAGCGACGGTACCGCCGTGACCACCAGCGCGAAGACGAGCCCGCCCGCGACCAGCAACACCACCAGCCGCCGGTCCAGCAGGGCGGTGCCGACGGCCCCGAACGCGAGCACACCGACCCACAAGTAGATGAGCAGCACCACGCGACGATGCGAGTGACCGATCTCCAGCAGCCGATGGTGCAGGTGCATCTTGTCCGGCGCGAACGGGCTGCGTCCGGCCATCGTCCGGCGCACGACCGCGAGCAGGAGGTCGAGGATCGGAATGAACATCACCGCACCGACCAGCAGCAGCGGCGAGAGCAGACCGAGCATGTCGCGAGAACCGTAGGCGTTGAGCGGAATCCGACCGGACGCGCTGGTCGAGATCGCGGCGAGCATGAGACCGATCAGCATCGAACCGGAGTCGCCCATGAAGATCCTGGCCGGCTGAAAGTTGTGCGGCAGAAAACCCAGACACGCGCCCGCCAGGGCCGCCGCGAGCATCGCGGGCGGGTAGGCGCTCACGTCGCCGCCCTGCTCGTGCAGCAGTCCGACCGAGAACACGCAGACCGCCACCGAGGCGATCAGGCCGAGGCCGGCGGCAAGCCCGTCGAGGCCGTCGACGAAGTTCATCGCGTTGATCATCACCACCGCCACCAGAACGGTGAACAGTCCGCCCTGCAGCTGGTCCAGAACCACGGTGGTGCCGCCGCCGAACGGCACGTACAGCACCAGCCAGCTCACACCCATCACGACCATCACCCCGGCCGCGGTGACCTGACCGACGAACTTGGTCAGCGCGTCCAGACCCCAACGATCGTCGACGATGCCGACCACCACGATCAGCAAGCCGGACACCAGTGCCGCCAGGATGTCCTTGGTGTTGTACTCGAACCCCCTGGTCAGCGCCGGGAGCTGCTGAGCGAACAGCAGCGCCACGGCAAATCCCAGGTACATCCCGATGCCGCCGAGGCGCGGGGTCGGTTGGACGTGCACGTCGCGGTCCCGGGGTACCGCCACCGCCCCGAACCTGATCGCGAACAAGCGGACACCGCCGGTCGCGAGGAAGGTCACGACCGCCGCGGTGAACAGCACCAGCAACAGTTCTCGCAGCGGCACGCCGGCGCCTCGGCTCACCTGGGCGTCCGCGGCCACCAGCAGCGCGGAGTGGGCAGCGATCACGGCGTCGACGGTACCGGCGCCGAGCCGGCATCCACGTCGGCCGTCATCCCTGGGCTCCGCCCCCGAGCAGACTCTCCACCGACACGCCGAGCACCTCGGCCACGGCGGCGGCGGGCACCGCGCCCTCGCGGAGGATGCGCGGCTGATCGGCGGTCAGGTCCACGATCGTGGACGCGACGGCATGGTCGGCGGGACCACCGTCGAGGTAGACACTCGCCGATCCACCGAGCTGGTCGCGAGCCTGCTCGACCGTGGACGCCGGCGGCTGGCCGGAGATGTTCGCGCTCGAGACGGCGAGCGGGCCGACCTCCCGGAGCAGTTCGAGCGCAACCGGATGCAGCGGCATCCTCACCATCACGGTCCCGCGGGTGTCGCCCAGGTCCCAGGCGAGCGACGGCGCCTGCTGCACAACGAGACTCAGACCGCCGGGCCAGAACGCACGGATCAGTTCGCGAGCCTCGGGCCGGACCGTGAACACGAGTCCGTCGATCGTGTTCCACGAGCCGACGAGGACCGGTACCGGCATGTCCCGGCCGCGGCCCTTCGCACGCAGCAGACTCGCAACTGCCTCGCCGTCGAAGGCATTGGCCGCCAGTCCGTACAGCGTGTCGGTGGGAACCACCACCAGTCGTCCGGCCTTCAGTGCATTGGTGGCGGCCGTGATACCGGCGGCACGCGTATCCGGATCCCCGCAGTCGTAGACGATGCTCACCCCACCATCCTTCCACCCGGGCGATTCCGCTCGCTGCGCAGGCACCTCAACTACCGACGCGCCGCCTCGGCCTCGGTCGCGACTCGCCGCGCTACCACGAAGCGTGGCTTACCCGCGAGGTCCGGGTGCTCGGCGACCTCACCGAACACCCGACGCTCGCGGAGCAGCGCCGCCACCTGCCCGCCGTTGGTGTCGTCGTGTTCGATCGCCAGGGCGCCACCGATCCGCAGCCATCGCGCGATGTTCGCGACCATCGGGGTGATCACGGACAGCCCGTCCGGACCCCCGAACAGCGCGACCGCCGGATCGTGCTCGGCCACCTCGCGGTCGAGTTCGACCCCTTCCGGGATGTACGGCGGGTTCGACACCACCAGGTCGACCCGTCCCTCGAGGTCCGCCAAGATCGTCCGGTCGGTCACATCGCCCTGGTAGAGGGTGATCGCGGTGTCGCCGTCGCGGGCCCGCGTGTCGGCGTTGCGACGGGCCCACGACAGCGCCTTCGGGTCGAGTTCGACCGCGTGGACCTGCGCGTCGGGTCGGGCGTGCGCGATGGCGAGAGCCAGAGCTCCCGATCCCGTGCACAGGTCCAGCACGACGGGCGGCCTCGACGGACACTCCTCGAGAACCGCGATCGCCCAGGCGAGCAGCAGCTCGGTCTCGGGCCGCGGCACGAACACACCGGGTCCGACCGCGACGTCGATTTCTCCCATCGAGGAAATGCCCGTGATGTGCTGCAGCGGAATCCGCTCGGCCCGCCGGGCGACCAACCCCCGGTAGGTCTCGATGACCTCGGGATCGACGAGCGGCACGAGCCCGAGTCGGGTCCGCTCGACGCCGACCACGTGGGCGGCGAGCAATTCCGCGTCCGTGCGCGGACTGTGCACGCCCGCCTCCTCGAGAAGTCGGGTCGCTTCGAGGATCGCTAGGCGCAGCGGTTGTCGGCTCACCTGCTCAGCCTGCCACGACCGACCGACACAGTTGCCGCGACGCGGCGGCACCGGGACTGTGCTGTCGGCTACTCGGCCCACACGCTCGTTCGCCGAGGCTCACTCGGCCCACACGCTCGTTCGCCGAGGCTCACTCGGCCCACACGCTCGTTCGCCGAGGCTCACTCGGCCGCGAGGCGCGCCTCGCGGTCGGACTTGCCGAGTGCATCGAGCAGGGCGTCCATGTCCCCGTCCAGCACCGCGTCGAGGTTGTGCGCCTTGAAGCCGATCCGGTGGTCGGTGATCCGGTTCTCCGGGAAGTTGTAGGTGCGGATCCGCTCGGAGCGGTCGACGGTGCGGACCTGGCTCTGCCGACCGGCCGATGCCTCCGCGTCCGCGGCCTCCTCGGCCGCCGCCTGCAGTCGGGCCGCGAGCACCTGCATGGCGCGCGCCTTGTTCTGCAACTGCGACCGCTCGTTCTGACACGTGACGACGATGCCGGTCGGCAGGTGCGTGATGCGCACGGCGGAGTCGGTGGTGTTGACGCCCTGACCGCCCTTGCCCGACGAGCGGTAGACGTCGATCCGCAGATCGGTCTCGTCGATCTGCACCTCCTCGACCTCCTCGGGCTCGGGGTAGATGAGCACCCCGGCCGCGGAGGTGTGCACGCGGCCCTGCGACTCGGTCACCGGCACCCGCTGCACGCGGTGCACACCGCCCTCGAACTTGAGCCGCGCCCAGACCCCGTCGCGGGTGTCGCCCTTCGACTTGATCGAGATGGTCGCGTCCTTGTAGCCGCCGAGATCCGAAATGGTGGAGTCGAGAACCTCGACCCGCCAGCCGTGCCGCTCGGCGTAGCGGACGTACATCCGTGCCAGGTCGGAGGCGAACAACGCGGACTCCTCGCCGCCCTCCCCCGACTTCACCTCGAGCACCACGTCGTCGCCGTCGTGCGGGTCGCGCGGTGCGAGCAGATCCGTCAGGGCGACGTCCAGCTCGGCGACCGCGGCCTCGAGCTCGGGCAGTTCGGCGGCGAAACTCGCGTCGTCGGCGGCCAGTTCCCGCGCGGCCTCGAGGTCCTCGCGCGTGGACTGCAGCTTCGTGTAGGTCGCCATGATCGGCGCGAGTTCGGCGAACCGCTTGCCGACCCTGCGCGCGGCGGCGGGATCGTTGTGCAGCGACGGGTCGGACAGCTGCAGTTCGAGGCCGGCGTGCTCGGCCAGGATGTCGTCGATCGCCGACGGCTGGGTGGTGCCCGCCATGGTTCGCTCCCTACGCGGTGCGGTGGCCGGGGGGCCCGGCCGGATGATAGTAC
>NZ_JBHZAH010000119.1:0-15164 GCF_042754225.1 Rhodococcus sp. NPDC059234 | reverse complement strand
GGTCCTCAGACTCCGTATCCGCACCACTGCGCTATGCGCATTCTGGCAGGTGCGACCGACTCTTGACGGCGACCAGCGCCAGGCTCGCGGCCGCGACGACCGCACCGAACAGGAAGATCACCGGGTACCCGAACACTCCCGGCCACTGCTGCACGGCGATCGCCATCGCCGCCGGGACCGCGAAGCCGATGTAGGTCAGCGAGTAGAAGACCGCGGTCAACCCGGCCAGGTCGTCGGGCCCGGCGATGCGCTGGATCTCCTGGAGGCCGGACACCAGTGCCATGCCGTAGCCACCGCCGAGCACGACCGCGGCCAGCAGGGCCAGCGGAACGGTGAGCCGGTCGGCGGCCGCGGCCCCGATCACCATCCCCACCACCAGGATCGCGAGCGCGACCAGCACCGCCCGGGCACTGCGCGGAGTGTCGAGCCGGCGCCCCAGCGCCTGCACCCCGAAGCCGCAGGCCAGCGCAACCACACACAGCAGGGAGGAGAAGGCCACCGGCCGCCCGCCGCTGTGGTCGGCCATCAGCGACGGCATCACCGCGTAGGCGCAACTGGCGGCGCCGAACACCCAGGGCGCGACGGGGGCGATGACGAACCAGAAACGCCGATGCGATGCGGCCGGGATCTTCAGGTCCTCGATCAACGCGACTCGCTGATCGGCCGGAGTCGCCGCCCGGCTCTCCGGGACCGCCAGCAACGCGACACCCGCGCCGACGGCGAGCAGGATGTGCAGGGCGTACGCCAGCGCGCTCGGCCACGGCGCCCACTGCGCGAGCACCCCGGCCAGTCCGGCGCCGATCGCGAACCCGGCCGTCAGGCTCATCGCGGCACGCCGGGCACCGGACCCGCTGCGCGCCTTCACGTCCCACGGCGGCGCCGACAGCTCCTTGAGCCAGCTGCCGCCGACGGCCATGCCCAGACCGAGGCCGACGCCGCTGAGCACCCGACCCGCGATCAGCAGGGCGGCGCTGTCGGCTCCGACCGCGAGGACCAGCGACCCGGCGGCCGCGACGAACGGCGCGGGGAGCATCAGCGGGCGGCGACCGAGCCGGTCCGAGAGGGGGCCGCCGACCAGCATCGCGGGCACGATGCCGAAGACGTAGGCGAACAGGAAGCTGTCGACGACCACCGGCGAGTACCCGTGGTCCAGCCGGTACATCACCAGCAGCGGGGTGAACTCGTTGCCGCCCCACGCGACCGCGAACATGGCCGCCGCGACCAGCGTCCACGGCGGAATCGACCGCCGCCGTGCGGCCGTCGCCTCGTGGCGCTCGTCGAGCGCGGCGGTCACCGCGCACCGCCGTCCGGCAGCGGCAGTCCGTGCACCCGGTGCATGTGCACCGCGACCGCGGCGTCGAACCCGTCGGCGTCGCCCGCCTCGACCAGGTCCGCGAGCCGGGCGTGGTCGTCGATGATCGACCCGAGCTGCAGCGGGTCGCGCGCGAGCGAGCGGGCGGTCATCCGGCGCTGCCGTTCCCGCAGGCTCGCGTAGAAGGTGTCGAGCAGCGGGTTGCCACCCGCGCGCACGACGGCGCGGTGGAAGTCGGCGTCGAGTCCGCTGAAGGTCGTGACGTCGCCGGCCGCGGCGGCGGACCGCTGGTCGTCGAGGCTGGTGCGCAGTTCGCGCACGAGCGCGGTCCGGGCCGTCTCGTCGCCGGTCACCGCTCGCACCGACGCGGTCTCGACGAGCCGGCGCGCGGACACGACGTGCTCGGCCTCGCCGTCGGCGACGGGCACGATCAGCGCCCCGCGCTTGGGGTAGAGCCGCATCCAGCCCTCCGCCTCGAGGCGCAGGAACGCCTCGCGCACCGGGGTGCGGCTGGTCCCCATCTCGTCGGCGATCTCGCCCTCGCTGATCAGTTCGCCGCCGGGCAGCACGGACGAGAGGATCCGCTCCTTGACCTCCCGATAGACCTGTTCGGCCGCGGAATGCAACTTAGACACAAGATGTATTTATACGCTTTGCGAACGGAATCGAGGCGCGCGGGGCTTGAACCTGACGCGACGTGAGGTCCTACGGTGACGGACATGACGGCAGCGGAGTTCACCGAAGCGGAAATCATCGAGTCGACCCGGACGCTGCCCGGTGTGGTGTCCGTGACGGCGAGCGCCGAGAACGACGCACCGGAATCGGCCTGGGGAGATTCCTTCTTCTTCTACGACCCCGACGGCGACACCCGCGCCGACCGGCGGCTCCCCTTCGCCACCGTCGTCACCAACGACGTGGAGGGATGGGACACCTCATCGCGGCTGTCACGGCCGGGAGTGTTCCGTCTCAACATCGCGGTCGGCCGAGACCGCTTTCGCGAACTGCTCGGCTATCCGCCCGCCGCGGCCGCCGAGCACTCCGCGGGCATCGACTACAGCGCACTGGACCTGCTGCTCCCGCACCCGAGCTACGCCGCCCAGTCGTGGGTGTCCATCCTCAACCCGTCGCGGGCCAGCGCCCAGCGGGTGCGCGCGTTGCTGACCGACGCGCACGCCAGGGCTGCGTCCAGGCACCGGCCTCGGTCGTGACGGCGGACCCCCGTCGGCGCGATGATGACCGGGTGGACGGATACACGGTCGGGGACCTGGCGCGACTGTCGGGAGTCTCGGTCCGCACCCTGCACCACTACGACAGCGTCGGCCTGCTGACCCCGCGCTCGCGCAGCGCCGGCAACCACCGCATCTACTCCGACGCCGACGCGGGGCGACTGCGGCAGATCCTGCTCTACCGGGAACTCGAGTTCGGACTCGACGAGATCGCGGCGATCCTGGCCGAGCCCGACACCGCGACCGACGGCCACCTGCGCCGTCAGCACCGGCTGCTGCGCGAGCGCCGGGACCGCATCGACACCCTGCTCGACGCCGTCGAACGCGAGATGGGGGCACGCCGGGCCGGGATCGCGCTGTCCGCCGCGGAGCAGCTCGAGATCTTCGGTACCGCGCGGTTCGCGGAGTCGCTCGCCGGCGTCGAGGATCGCTGGGACGAGCCGATGGCGAGCGCGGACCTGCAACGCCGTGCCGTCGCCTACACCGCGGCGGACTGGCGCGAGATCAAGGCCGAGGCCGAGGCGAACATCCGGGAGTTCGCCGAGGCGATCGCGGCGGGCGAGCCCCCGACCGGCGCGGTCGCGATGGCGGCCGCCGAACGTCATCGCGCGCACCTGTCGCGCTGGTTCTTCGCATGCGGGCCGGGGCAGCACCGGAAGGTTGCCGAGACCTACGTCGCCGATCCTGCCGCGGCCGCGGACTGGAACGACGTGGCGCCGGGGTTCGCCGGATACGTCCACTCGGCCATCCTCGCCAACGCTGACCGCCTCGACGCGCCCTGACCGCTTACGGCACCCAGTACTTGGCGGCGAGCCGCTCGATCACCGGGTCACCGTCGATCGCCTCGTCCAGAGCGGCCAGGTCGTCGTCCAGCGCCACCAGCCGGGGATCGTCGTCCTCGGCACCCTCCGTCGGCGCGCCACCGTCCTCGGCGATCTGGCGCAGCAGTTTTTCGCGGACGCGGTCCCGCAGCGATTCGGCCATGCCTGAGCATGGCCCGCGCACGCGCCGCTGTCGAGCGGAACGCGCGAAGAGGGTTCAGTTCTCGTGGTCGTCGTCGCGTCGGCCGAACACCCTGCGGGCCACCGGCACGAGCACGACGAGCGCTCCCACCAGGACGACGAGGGAGAAGATCTGCATGGCCATCGGGGTACCTCCGGGGTCGGTCGAGTCCGTACGGCTGCGGCCGGGCGGTTCAGGTCGGAGCGAGCGCAGACCCCCACGGGGTGTTCCGCGCGATCGTGAAGACGGCGAGCGCGACGAGAACTGCGACCGTGGCCGCCCGCGACAGCACGATCATCCGGTCGTCGACGCCGCGCCACCGCCGTGACACCCACCCCGCCCAGGCGATCGCCAGCGCCACCACCAACGGGGCGACGAACAGGTTGCTCGACAGCGACGCGAGCACGTCGCCGTGCGTGAGGTCGTTGAGCGCGCGCAGTCCGCCGCAGGCGGGGCACCACAGGCCGGTGGCGGCGTGGAAGGGGCAGATCCCGTACGCGCCGGGGCGGTGCGGATCCCTCAGGTACAGCGCCGCGGCGACGGCCGCTCCACCCGCGGCCACCGCGGCCGGAGCGCCCAGTCGGCGGGTACGAGTCTCACTGCGCTGCAAGGTCATCGGATCACGTCGCCCGGATCACCACGGACGTGACCACCATGTCGTGCCAGCACCGCGAACGCGAATCCCACAGCGGCCAGAGGAAGTTCAGGAGACAGGCCGAGCCCAGGATCCACAACAGCAGCCAGCGCACGAACGCCATGCCCGGCCCGAGCGGGCGACCGTCGATCTCCCGCACCACCGAGATGCCCAGCCATTTCTTGGCCACGGACTGGCCGGTGGTCCCCTGCCGGAACACCACGTTCCAGAGGAAGATCACCACCGCCAACAGGAACCCGGCGACCATGAGTGCCACGCCGGCGCCGTTCACCCCGGTCAACTCGGAGGTCGACTCGGAGTAGTAGTGGTCGCCCGAGTACGTCGTGGTGGTCGACGACGAGTCCTTGAACGCGATGAATGCGCCGATGCCCGCGACGACCAGTCCGGGCAGCGGGACGACGAGGCGGTCGAGCAGGTAGGCGCCGACCCGCGACCACCAGGAGGCATAGGGCCAGATCGGCATCGGCGGCGCCGCATAGGCCTGTCCCGGCGGCGGAAATCCGGGCTGGTTCGGGGGTGGGTACGAAGGCTGACTCGGGGGCTGATTCGGATCCGGAACGGGGCCGGTCATCGTCATCACGTCCTCTCCCGCAGCGGGACTCGGTGTCCATACGATAGTCCGAATCGCGCGCCGGGTGCCGATCGACTCGTACGGTGGAGGCCAAGCCCACCCCCGAACCTTGGAGCCGACGATGAGCGAGCCGATCTTCGACAAAGCCGACCAGTTGAAGCAGGTTCAACAGGGACTGCTCGACGGCGAGACCGTCATCGCGGTCTACGACTGCATCGGTGCAGGCACCGGGTTTCTCGGCCTGACCGATCGTCGTGTCGTCATCCAGGACCGCAGCTTCGTCGGCAAACGCGTTGCGATCACGTCGATTCCGTACGGGAACATCCGGTCCGTGTCGTTCCTGAGCAACAAGTCGTGGGCCGGACAGTTCTTCTCGTCGAGCAGTGTCGCGCTGACCGCGGGCCCGGACACCTTCGAGGCGGACTTCCGCGGCATGGACAAGGCCCATCACGTGCACTCGGTGATCCTCGATCGGATCAGCCGCTGAGACTGTCCACAGCTGTGGACAAACCTATGCACAACGCCCCCGCGACTGTGGACAACCTGGGGATGGCCCATCGAATTACACGGCTGAAACTTTTCCTACCTGCGCAAACAGCCATTCCACTGCTGTGGATAAGACGGGGAGCGGCGTGTTGTGGAAAAGAGACCTCCGGCGCGTCGGCGTGACCCGGGCGAGACACACCTGAGTTGTCCACAGCACGGCGGGGTCCGTTCCCGGTGAACCAGCGATCGGGCAGGGCAGTGGGCCGTCACTGCTGCGGAACGCAGTACTCCCACCACTGATCGCTCTGCGCGCGGTACGGGCACACCGGGACGCCGCCGTCCCCACCGTCGCCACGGTCGCCCGGGCTGTAATCGCCATTGCGCGCGTAGTTCTCGGTGCCCGCGTGCTGGTCCCAGCCGTGATAGCTGTAGTCGTACGGATAGTTGTGGTCGCCGTAGCCGTAGTCACCGTCACCCGCATAGCCGGGTTCGGCCGACGCCGGCACGGCCACCGCGGCAAGAGGTGCGGCGGCGAGGGCACCGACGCAGACGATCCGGGCCAACAACCTGAGCGGGCGGCGCGCCCCTGCCTGAGTGGTCATCGCAGATCCCTTCTCGGCGGGGCGGCACCGCAATCACCACCCCCGTCGACCTTGGGATCCATTTCTGAGAGGACGCGAAGAATTCGGTGGAGGGATGCCAACAGCTGTGCGATCGCGATGCGGCGGCCGAGACGCTACTGAGTCTTCAGGTCGATCACCTTCACCTGGGACGGTTGCTGGATCACGGTGTCGTAGAAGCCGAATGCCCTGGGGACCGCGTCGACCGGCACCGCGAACACCCATTTCATCTCCGACTCCGACCCCTGCGGCAGGGTGACGGCACAGGCCGGGTTGCCCTGCACTCTGTCCAACGAGGCGATGGCGTCGAACTGACGGCGCTGTTCGTCGACGAGCCTGGTGCCGATCGCCTTGCCGCAGGACAGGTCCATCGGCGTCGCCGCGTCGTTCCTGACGACCGCGTCGATCACCTCGTACTTCTCGCCCGCGGGCGCGGCCTGGTCCGCGTATTCGCCGGAACCGGACGCCATCGCGACCGCGGGCACCGATGCCGCCGACCGGACGGTGACGGTCACGCCGCCGTTGGAGACCGGCGCCCCGACCTTGTACAGCGTCAGATCCGGCTGGACCTGATCCGACGTCGGACCGGCCGCGGTGGTTCCCGATGTCGACCCTTCGTCGCTGCCGCACCCGGCGACCAGCAGGACCCCGGCGCCGAGCGCCGCGACGATCATCTTCCTCATGCCCCACAGGCTTACCAGAGACGTGCACTCCGGTCGCCCGGTTCCGGAGACAACGCCGGCCACGCGGCCGGGGTGGCGGGCGCGGTCACGCCTCGGCCGCATCCTCCTTCAAGGTGTGGGCGACGAGCGCATTCGCGTGGCCGTGCCCCATTCCGTGTTCGGACTTGAGCCAGCTGACCAGCTCCATGTGCTTGGTCAACTCGGACGAACGGATCAGGCTCTGCCACTCGCTGATCGGGCGGCCGTACTTCTGCTCGATCGACGGGAAGTACGACGCGGGGCCTTTCACGGGTTCGCTCATGCACGGAACGTACCGCGCGGTCCCGACAGTCCCGGGGTGTCCCGCGCCGGAACGGTGGCGACGAAAATCCGTTGCTCGGCACCGACGACCGGCCGTAGCGTGGGTGCGCGCTTTCTCGACGCATCAACGCTAGGAGCCGATCCCCCATGAACCCCGTCACCGAGGACGCCATCAGGTCTTCGTTCGTCAACTGCTCCAAGGGTGACGCCAAACGCCTCCCGGTGCCCCGAGACCTGGACGATCGCCCGTGGGACGATCTGGACTTCCTCGGCTGGAGCGCACCGTCGCTGCCCGGACGCTGCTACCTCGTCGTCCCACACGACGGCGGCCTCGTCGGCGTCGCCCTGCGCTACCCCACCGGCGGGTCGGGACGGGCGCAGATGTGCACGATCTGCAAGACCACGCACACGGGCGGCGGGGTGTCGTTGATGACCGCGGCCAGGGCCGGCGACTCCGGGCGCCGAGGCAACACCACCGGCACCTACATGTGCACCGATCTCGCCTGCTCGCTGTACGCGCGCGACAAGAAGCGGCCCGCACTCGGCAACCGGTATCGCGAACATCTCAGCATCGACGAGAAGGTCGAGCGCGTGCGGGAGAACATGAGCGCCTTCATCGCGCGGCTCTACGCCTGATCGCACGCCGGTTGGAGGCGGCCCCACCAGCACGAGGAGGGCAAGGCTGGTGGGGCCTGCACCGCCCGGGTTGGGGTCGGGCGGTACCGCCGGTGACAGTAACGGAAATTGCCCCGGGCAGCGACTGTACGAGCGTCCAATTCACAGCGGGCTCTCAGCGTGCCGTCGGCACACCGGACCTAATCTTGTCCTTGCCAACGAGATTGGGCTCCGCCCCACAGTTCTCGCACACGCGGATCGGAACCGACGAGGTTCTGTTCACGGCAGGAGTGTGTAGAAGACGGCAACCACGACGATGACGACGGCGCCCGCAGCCAACATCCCTGGCCAGATCCTGGCTTCCGAGCTCCGCTCGGTGCGATCACTCACTACGCGCCTCCTGTCGGATGCTGACACGGGCCGGAGCCTGACGAGGTGGCACCGACCGGGCTCACTGCCAGGCGTCCCGGATGGGTCGGTGTCGGGCAGTGCTTCGGAAGACTTTAGATGTGTTTTACGCTACGCGCAGCGGAACGCGAGCTCGGCGGGCCGCGGTCCGAGCACGACCGTTGTCGGGCGCCGCCAAATAGACTGGGGTCCAACCCAACTGAGCGGAACCGAGGGATATCGAGGAGCTGCGCCGAGCCCCGGAGAACGCGCGGGTTGCGCCGGACGGGCCACGGTGATGTCGGCCGGCCGAGGCTTGCCGCCGTCGTCGGGCAGCGCTGAACCGTGCACGGGATTCGCCACAATGCGCCCATTTCGCACAGGAGTGATTGATACCGCAGTGTCGGTATTTTCCGGGCCGCCCGCGCGATCGGGGCAGTAGCGTTCGAAGTGGCCCCACCAGCACGAGGAGGGCTCCGCTGGTGGGGCCGTGCGTCACTGGAGGGGCGACGCGCGCTCACCGTATCCGAGAGGGCCCCACTCGCGTCGGCATTCGATGCCGATTTGTCCGAGTGCGGTCAGCGCATCGCCGGAAGGCCGAATCGCCTGACGGCAGCGGCGACAAGCCCCACTCCGAGAGCGACCACCGCCACCGCGCGTACCGCGGCCGACGCGATTCTGGGCGAGAATGCTCGCGAGGCCATGGCGACCACACCCTCGATCGGTTCAGCGTCCGACGGACGGGCGGGGTGGCCCCGCCTGACTCGGGGGGTGCGCCAGGCGGGGCCGATACCGCCCGGGGGGGTCGGGCGGCGGCCCCACCGTAATCCCACCCCGCGACTACTTGCGAGTACTGGACTGTGCGGTCTGCGCGGAAGCGCGTGCAGGCCGCGGGTGGCACACCCGGGGGCGCGGTGTCGTTCCAAGCTCCCCCACCTGCGCGTTCATGTCCCACGCCACCGCGTCCGAAAACAGAAGAACCCCAGGTGAATCATGCTCTCACCTGGGGTTCCGCTGAGCTGCCTGAGAGAATCGAACTCTCGACCTTTTCATTACGAGTGAAATGCTCTACCGACTGAGCTAAGGCAGCGTGCCCGACCTCGCGATCGAGCAAGCAGGAGTCTAACGGCTCACGTCCCGGATGTGAAAACGGCCCCCGGTCAACTGAGGACGGCGCCCAGTTTCGCCACCATCGCGGCCACCGCAAAACGCGGTTTGACGTTGGTCGACAGCGCCTCGCGGCACTCGAGTACGGCCTCGACGCACTGCAGCAGCGCGGCCGGGCTGCCGGCGGCCGCCATCTTCACGACCTGGTCGGCCTTGTCCGGATGGTTGGGCTGCGCGGTCGACCCGAGCGAGACCGCGAGGGCGTCGCGGTACAGGCCCGCCAGGTCCATCAGGGCACGGTCCAGGCTGTCGCGCCCGGTCCGCGTCGCCCGCGACTTCTGCCTGCGCTCGAGGTCCTTGAGAGCGCCGGCCGAGCCGCGCAGCGCCCCCGCCGCACCCTTGCCGGTGCCGCCGGCACCGAGCGCGGTGCGCAGTTCCTCCGTCTCACGCTCGTCGCGCGCGGCGCTCATCTCCTTGGCCTCGGCCTCGGCCGTGCGCACCAGCTCGTCGGCTGCGGAGTAGGCGGTGCTCGCCCTGGTCGCGGCCGACGCGATGCCCAGCGCCTGGCTCCGACGGGCCCTGGCCTCCTCGTCGGTCGCCAGCCGGCGGGCGCGGCCCACGTGCCCACCGCTGATCGCCGCGGCCCAGACCGCGGTCGCCTCGTCCAGCCCGTCGCGATCCCGCAGCACCCCGGTGATCGCCGCCACGGACGGGGTCACCAGCGCGACGTGCCGGCAGCGCGAGCGCAGCGTCACGGAGATGTCCTGGGGATCCACCGAGGGCGCGCACAGCAGGAACACCGTCCGCGCCGGCGGCTCCTCGACGACCTTCAGCAGCGCGTTCGCGGCACCCTCGGTCAGCCGGTCGGCGTCCTCGATGACCACCACCTGCCAACGGCCGGTGCTGGGGCGACGCGACGCGGTCTGCACGATGCCCCGCATCTCGGCGACGGAGATGCTCAGGCCCTCCGGGATCACCCGCCGCACGTCGCCGTGGGTGCCCGCCATCGTCGTGGTGCAGGCGTGACAGCTCCCGCAGCCGGGCGGGCCGTCGCTGGTGCACTGCAGCGCCGCCGCGAAGCACAGCGCGGCGACCGAACGGCCCGATCCGGGCGGTCCGGTGAACAGCCACGAGTGCGTCATCAGCGATCCCGCGGCCTCGCTACCGCCCCGCGCCGCCGTCGCGGCGGCCGCCAGTTCGGTCTCGACATGCTGCTGGCCGACCAGCCGATCGAAGACACCCGCCATGCGCCACAGCCTAACGACCGGTGCCGACACGCCCGTGGCGGCGGGCGTCCGAAACGTACAAGACGACGGCCGACGTGCGCCGTAGCGTCCACGCCATGACCCCACGCATCGCACTGATCGGCATCGTCACCGCCGACATGGCCCGCTCCTTCGACGTCTACCGGCGGCTCGGCCTCGACCTGCCCGCCGAGTCGGCGGGCGAGCCGCACTTCGAGGTGACCCTCCCCGGCGGTCTGCGCCTGGCCTGGGACACCGTCGAGACCATGCGCAGCTTCCACCCCGGGTTCACGCCCGGGGCGGGTGGCCCGGCACTCGCCTTCGACTGCGGCGCCCCCGCCGAGGTGGACGCGAAGTACGCCGAGCTCACCGGCGCCGGTTGCGCGAGCGAACTCGTGCCCTTCGACGCGTTCTGGGGGCAGCGCTACGCCATCGTGAAGGACCCGGACGGCAACACCGTCGACCTGTTCGCCGCGCTGCCCGGTTAGCCGACCAGCGCGGTCAGGGACACGCCGGCCAGCGCGCGGACCTCCCGGGCGAGGTGAGCCTGGTCGGCGTATCCCCCCTCCGCGGCGACCCGCGCGAACCCGGTGCCGGTTCGCGCCGCCGCCAGAGCCCGGTCGAAGCGCAACACCCGAGCGAGAGTCTTGGGCCCGTACCCGAACGCGGACAACGCTATTCGGTGCAGCTTGCGTTCACTCCAGCCGAGCTCGGCGGCAACCTCGGCCACCGACGTTCCGGCGGCCAGCCGCGCCGCGATCGCGGTCTCGACCGGCCGGCCGACCCCGTCGAGCCGACGGCGCGCCTCGTCCTCAATGGCGCGCAGCGGGTCCACCTCGGCGGCGTCGGACAGCCTGCGCACCACGGCATCCGGCCACAGTTCGTCCAGCGAGAGCCGGGTGTCGCGCAACGCGTCGGCCCGCACCCCGAACACCCGCGGACCCAGCCCCGGAGCGAAGCGTAATCCGATCGCACGCGGGCCCGCGGCGCTGGTGCGGTGGGCCACCGTGTCCGGGCCCGCGACCACGAACCCGCCCTCGTGCCAGATCAGGTCCATGCAGCCGTCGGGCAGCACGAACGCCTCGGCATCCGGATCGGGCGAGCTGATCGACCACGCGACCGCCCCGGCGACTCCGGAGTCCAGTTCCCGGTACACGGCCTCCCCCGCCCCGACGGAGCTCAGTCCTGTTCCGCCGCAGCCTTCTTCGCCGGGGCCTTCTTGGCGGGCGCCTTCTTCGCGACGGCCTTCTTGGCGACCGTCTTCTTGGCTGCGGTCTTCTTGGCCGGGGCCTTCTTCGCCGCCTTCTTCGCGGTCTTCTTCGGCGCCGGCCCACGGGCCCGGCGGTCGGCCAGCAGCTCCGAGGCCCGCTCGTCGGTGATGGTCTCCACCTCGTCGCCCTTACGCAGGCTGGCGTTCGTCTCGCCGTCGGTCACGTAGGGGCCGAATCGGCCGTCCTTGATCACCATCGGCTTGTCGGTCGCCGAGTCGTTTCCGAGCTCGCGCAGCGGCGGCGTCGCGGCACCCTGGCGCCCACGCCGCTTCGGCTCGGAGTAGATCTTCAGCGCCTCCTCGAGGGTGACGGTGAACATCTGCTCCTCGTTCGCCAGCGAGCGGGAGTCCGTGCCCTTCTTCAGGTACGGGCCGTAACGGCCGTTCTGCGCGGTGATCTCTTCCTTCGACTCCGGGTCGATGCCGACCACGCGCGGCAGCGACAGCAGCCGCAGCGCGTCCTCGAGCGTCACCGTCGCGACGTCCATCGACTTGAGCAGCGAACCGGTGCGCGGCTTCGGTCCGGCGACCTTCTTCGCGGCCTTCTTCACCGCCTTCTTGGCCGGCGCCTTCGTCTTGACCGTGCCGTCGGCCGTCTCCGGTGCGGGCACGGGCACGATGTCGGGCTCCGGCTCGGCGGGCGGCTCCGGCAGGATCTCGGTCACGTACGGGCCGAAACGCCCTTCCTTGGCGACGATCTCGTGCCCAGTCAACGGGTCGACACCGAGCTTGCGGCCGTCTTGCGGCGTCGCGAACAGCTTCTCCGCGTACTCCGGGGTGAGCTCGTCGGGCGGCAGGTCGTCGGGCAGATTGGCCCGCTGTGAGATCAGATCCCCTTCGGGGTCATCGGGATTGACGACCATCCGCTCGAGGTACGGACCGAAACGACCGACCCGCACGTGCACCTCGCGGCCCTCGGCGTCGTCGAAGAGCCGGATCGAGTTCACCTCGCGTGCGTCGATGTCTTCGAGGTTCGCACCGACCATCTTCTTCAGTCCGCCGGAGCGCGCCACCGAGCCCTCGGCCCCGTGCTCACCGCCGAAGTAGAAGCTGGACAACCAGTTCGCGCGCTGCTCGCGGCCACCGGCGATCTCGTCGAGGTCGTCCTCCATGCCCGCGGTGAAGTCGAAGTCCACCAGCCGGCCGAAGTGCGCCTCGAGCAGTCCGATCACGGCGAACGCCACCCACGACGGGACCAGCGCGCTGCCGCGCTTGTAGACGTAGCCGCGGTCGAGGATGGTCTTGATGATCGAGGCGTACGTGGACGGTCGGCCGATGCCGAGTTCCTCGAGCGTCTTGATCAGGCTCGCCTCGGTGAAACGAGCGGGCGGGTTGGTCGTGTGCCCGTCCGGGTCCAGCTTGGTAGCCGTGACACCTTGTCCCGCAACGAGAACCGGCAGCCGCGACTCGGCGTCGTCGGAGTCGCCGCCCGCCTCCTCGTCGACGGACTCGACGTACGCCTTGAGGAAGCCCGGGAACGTGATGGTCCGGCCCGAGGCCGAGAAGGTGGCCTCCTCGCCCGAACGCGCGGTGCCGGTGATGCGCAGCGTCAGCGTGGTGCCGCGGGCGTCCTGCATCTGCGAGGCGACCGTGCGCTGCCAGATCAACTCGTAGAGCTTGAACTCGTCGGTGCCGAGCTGGCTGTGCAGCTGACCGGGGGTCGCGAAGACGTCGCCGGCGGGACGGATCGCCTCGTGCGCCTCCTGCGCGTTCTTCACCTTGCGGGTGTACTGGCGCGGCGACGGGCTGACGTACTCGGCCCCGTACAGCTCGGTGGCCTGCGCGCGCGCCGCCGAGATCGCCGACTGCGACAGCGTCGTCGAGTCGGTTCGCATGTAGGTGATGTGGCCGTTCTCGTACAGCCGCTGCGCGGTACGCATGGTGCGTTCGGAGGAGAACCGCAGCTTGCGGGCCGCCTCCTGCTGCAGCGTCGAGGTCATGAACGGTGGGTAGGGCTTGCGGGTGTACGGCTTGTCCTCGGCGGAGGACACCGTCAGGTCGACGCCGTGCAGTGCGTCGGCGAGCTGACGCGCCTTGATCTCGTCGAGGACGGTGACGCCGGTGGACTTGAGTGCGCCGTCCGGACCGAAGTCGCGACCGGACGCGACGCGGGCGCCGTCGACGCTGACCAGCCGGGCCCCGAAGCTGCGCGGGCTGGCGTCGGCACCGGCGTCGAGGGTCGCCGAGATGTCCCAGTACTCGGCGGTGCGGAACGCCATGCGCTCACGCTCGCGCCGGACGATCACACGGGTCGCCACCGACTGGACTCGGCCCGCCGACAACTTCGGCATGACCTTCTTCCACAGCACCGGGCTGACCTCGTAGCCGTACAGGCGGTCGAGGATGCGGCGGGTCTCCTGCGCGTCGACCAGGTCCTGGTCCAACTCGCGGGTGTCCTCGGCGGCGGCGAGGATCGCGGGCTTGGTGATCTCGTGGAAGACCATCCGGCGGACCGGGATCTTCGGCTTCAGGGTCTCGAGGAGGTGCCAGGCGATGGCCTCGCCCTCGCGGTCGGGGTCGGTGGCGAGGAAGAGCTCGTCGGCGTCCTTGAGCAGGCCCTTGAGCTCGGTGACCTTCGACTTCTTGTCCGGGCTGACCACGTAGAGGGGTTCGAAGTCGTGGTCGACATTGACACCGAGCCGAGCCCAGGGCTCACCCTTGTACTTGGCCGGCACGTCCGCCGCGCCGCGCGGCAGGTCCCGAATGTGCCCGACCGATGCCTCGACAACATAGTTCTTGCCCAGGTAGGGCGCGATTTTGCGGGCCTTGGTCGGCGACTCGACAATCACGAGACGGCGCGTCTGGCCGGCCGACGCAGACGAATCTCCCGCCGTGTCCTTCTCCCGGGCTGCCACGTTGTTGCCTGCACCTTCCTCGACTCGAAACGGTGATCACATCGGTTACAGCGTGACACACCTCCGACCAATCCTTGCAGATCAGTCCCGTGTCGATAAGTTCTACACCCGCGGCCACGCCGCGCGAGCCTCCTGCTGGTCGGGCGGCTCGCCGATGTTCTCGACGAGGCGCAGTAGGCGCCGGTGGCCGACGATCCGCAGTCCCGGACTCGCCCCTCGGGTGCCGAACAGCGTCGGCGCGATGCCGGCCCGCATCAGCGACTGGGCCAGGACGGCGTGGGTCTCGGGAGCACGCGGGTCGAGCCCGAGCACGAATCGGTCGCCCTCGCCCTCGGCGTGGCCGGAGGCCAGAACCCAGGCCCGCAAGGCGCGGGGTCCGGGCACCCAGCCGGAGGGCACCGCCTTGACCGCTCCCCTCGTCCACCGCACGGCGAGCACGGCCAACTCGGGCACGGAACCGGTACGAACCAGTGGCGAGCCCTCCTCGGAATGGGTCAGCTCCGCGACCAGTCCGGCGTCCTCGATCAGTGCGGCGATCGCGTCGGCACGCCACTGCGCGTCGACCACCACCGAAACCCGCGCGCGGTCGGCGGCGGCCACGAGCTGACCCGGACCGGCCAGCAGTCCGCTCAGATCAGCCACCTCGGGAGCGACCGAGTCCGCGGAGAAGAAGGACAGCTGGTTCACACCAGCGACAGTAGACCCATATTGCTCACGCGCGCGGTGTTCGCTGGCGCGCCAACGCAAGTGGGACTCCACCGCTACACCAGGCGGCGGTGCGGGCCGTGCCCGCAGACGACTCGTCCCCCATCACCGTGAGGTGATGGGGGA
>NZ_JBHZAH010000118.1:0-15270 GCF_042754225.1 Rhodococcus sp. NPDC059234 | reverse complement strand
GGGAAGAGCGCCGGCGCCGGGCGTCAGCTGAGGGACTGCAGCGTGTGGATGACGTTGAGGATGGTGCCGATGGTGCTGATCGTCGCGGACAACGTGGCCATTACTTCTCTCCTGGATTGGTGCAGTGATTATTCGTGACCGCAACGTGATGTGTTGCAGCGGGCTAATTTCTATCACAGCCCTGACATCCTGTCAGGAATTCAAAAAGCGAATCTCTCGCACGGCGGTGTCGTTTTGTGACGTCACGTATCGTAATTGCCGAGTTCGATGAGAATTCACCGATATTTCATCATCTGCGGCCGTGGAGTGCGTACACGTAAAACGGGCGGTACCCCGTATCTGGATTTGGGCAACGCTACGCGTATTGCAATATTGAAGTGTCTTTGTCGCAGGTGGAGGAGGAAATCAAGGGGTGGAGTGATGGTCGGGTAGTGGTGATGCGACAGCTGATCCGAGGGATGGCGTGTCATCGTTGTCGGCGTTGTGCGCACCACCGAATTGTCGTACCGATTCGAAATTGCGGGTTCGGTGAACCGAGATTCCATTGTTCTTTCAATGATGGCAGCGGCGTACGCATGCCAATCACAGCGTTGCTGTCACTGACGATTCACCATTAGTCATGGACATTTTTTGGACATATCTCGGTGGGCAATTCAGCTTCCCGTCACCTGGTCGGTGCCGGCGTGTTTCCGGTCGGTCGCCGTCCGCCCTGGCCGTACCACTCGATGGGCGATGCGCGGAGCTCGCGCGGGCCGGATCGGCTGCTCGCGGGATTCGCACGGGTCAACGCGCGGTCGCCAGACGCCTGTCAGGTGGGACCGGCGCGTCCATCGGGTCGGTACGCCCAGTCCGGACGTGCCAACGACAGAAATCTTAGGGCCGGATAGTTCGGGAAGAGAAACATCCATTTCCGGATGGATTGACAAGGTTCTGTTGTCAGTAGGGGATCAGGGTGGGCATCGTTCGTTCGCTGAGGTCCGGTTCCTCCAGCCTCTTGACCAGGTCAGGGCGCCCGTCGCGCACCCGGATGGCGGCGTCGACGAACGAGCGCACCAGTGTCGAGTCGTTGTCCTGCGGCCAGGCCAGCGCGACCTCGCTCGGCACGTCGTCGTCGATCGGCAACAGCGTCACCCCCGGATAGGGAACCCAGCGTGCGCACGCCACCGTCACCACGATGCCCACACCGGCCGCGACCTTCTGGTATTCCTCCAGCAGCCCGGTCGAGCGCGACACCACCCGCCCGGGCTTTCCGCCGCGATGGTCGTCGAGTTCCCAGTACGCATTCCACGCCGCGTCGGTGCAGGCAGCCCCGAATATCGGCTCGTCGATCAGGTCGGCCGCAGTCACCGAGGCGCGATCGGCGAGGGGGTGATCGGACCGCATCATCACCATGCGCGGCTCGTGGAACAGACGCTCGAAGTCGACGCCGTCGGTGGCAAGCGGGCGCCGCACGAACGCCACGTCCGTCGACCGGTCGTTCATCCCGGCCGACGGATCGTCGTAGTTGAACTGGCGCATCTCGATCGAGACGCCGGGGTGGCGGTCGCGGAAGGCCGACATGATCGGCTCGGTCAGCATCAGAGCCGCACCCTCGGTGAAGCCCAGCACCAGGCGTGCGTTCTCGGTGCGATCCAGCGCGCGGGCGCGTTCGGCCGCGTCGTCCAGGGCCGCCAGCAGCGCGCTTGTGTCCTCGAGGAACGCGGCACCGGCTGGGGTCAGGGTCACGCTGCGCGTGGTGCGGGTCAGCAGCACCACGCCGAGGCTCTGTTCCAACTGCTTGATCTGTGCGCTCAGTGCCTGCTGCGCGATGTGGAGTCGCTGCGCGGCGCGGGTGAAGCTCAACTCCTCGGCGACCGCGACGAAGTAGCGCAGCTGACGCGTCTGGAGCTCCATGGCGCGAGTGTATGTCGATCGAGGGCCTCGCGGAGGGGCTCCGAGCGGATCACTGCGGCCAGGGCGGTAGGGGCGGGGCGTCGGCGGCATCGGGCGCCGCACCCCGCCGGTCGGCCTCGGCCCGTGCCAGGTCGAGGCCGCCGTGTTCGAGTGCGGCGAGGTCGGACTGCCCGGACCAGACCTCGCGCCCGCCTCGGCGCACCGTGACCGACATGCGTGCCCCGAGATGCTCGAGTGCGCCCGGGACGTTGCGCCGCTCGGCGGGCAGTGGCACCGGCAGCACGTGCGCGGCGTCGATCTCGCCGTACCCGGCGATCTCGACGCTCCAGCGGAGCCCGCGCCCGCGCAACGTCCAGTGCTCGTCGGTGACGGTGGTGCGGACGGGGGAGAGCACGGGGTCGCCGAGGCGCACCAACCGGCCGTCCGGCAGCCGCACCACCAGCAGGGTGATCTCGGTGTGCAGCGCGCCGGCCCGGACCTCGGCACCGCCGAACGCCACGCACGCCTCCGGCTCCGCGAACCCCTGGGCCTGTCCCCACCACCAGGATTCGGGGAATCCGGCTCGGCCCCAGTTCTTCTCGGCGTAGACCTGGGATCCGGTCAGGTCCCACTGCTCGTCGCCGAGCACGGCGCTGCCCTCGGCCCGGCCGCCGAGCAGCCAGGGGTGCCAGTACTGGTTGAGCCCCGGAATCGACTGGAGCACACCGGAACCGCCGAACGACCGGCGCGGCCAGGGTGTCGGGTTCGTGATCCGCACGTCGAGCCGGGCGTCCGGCCCGAGGTTCACCCGGAGTCTGCCGGGCTCGCCTCGGAACGCCTCCCCGGCGACGGCGCCGAGCCGGTGGGGGTCGGCGACCGCGATCGGGTGCGCGGCGGTCCGCAGGAAGCCGTTCGGATACCCGGCCAGGCCGAGGGTTGCCCAGGTGCCGTCGGCGGCCCGGTTCACCCCGCACAGCGCGATCACGACCCGACCCGACTCCGGCTGCGTCAGTCGCCAGAAGTAGCCCTCCATGGCGACCCCGTGCGCGCGCAGCGGATCGCCGAACGGGAGATCGGCCCCGGTACGGCGGTAGGCGTCGATCAGACGCGGCATTCGCCCACCGTAACCCTGTTCGCGCCCGCTCCGCCCGGTTACGTGGGCTCAGCCGGCGAGCACGGCCTGCGACTGGGTGACCTGCGCGACCAGTCGACCCTCGTCGTCGCGCACCTCCACCTGCACCGCGATGGTGCTGCGGCCCACGTGCAGCGGCCGCGCGGTGGCGGTGACGGTGCCCTTGCGGACCCCGCGGGTGAACACGGTGCTCGAACTCGTCGTCGACGTTCCCGCGCCCGGCGGCAGGTTCAGGAACGCGCACACCGCGCCCACGCTGTCCGCGAGCGTCATCACCGCGCCGCCGTGCATGCCGGGACCGGCGGTGGTGCGGTGTTCGCTCCAGTCGAGGGTCCCGACCGTCTCCGCCGGCGTGGCCGAGGTCAGCTGGACGCCGGTGTGCACGGCGAAGGGCATCGTGGCGAGCAGCTGCTCAGGGGTCATGGGTGCAGGGTACGCCGCCCGGGTCAGGCTGTCGGCGTGACGAATTCGGGCTGATCGAGCACGCGCAACCAGCTGCCGTCGGCCTGCCTGCGGGCGACCTGGGCGCGGGCTCCGGCACCGTCGCTCGGGGGAGTGGCGGTGAGCGCGAGGTCGCCGCTGATCAGGGTGGGGAGCGGCGGCTCGGGCACCATCGTCGGCGCGTTCGCGATCACCTTCTCCCACAGCTGGCGGATGGCCTCGCGCCCGACGGTCCGGCTGCCGGGCGGGTAGGCCATCACGGCGTCCTCCTCGTAGAGCGCCGCGACGCCGGCCGCGTCGCCCGCGTTGGTGCGTTCGACGAAGAGTCGGGTGAGGTCCTCGGGTCGCATCGCCTTCTCGCGGACGGGTGCGGTCTCGGTCATGGTGGGTCCTCTCGGTGGTTGGTCGACTGCATCCAGCCTGCGTCCCGCCGAAAGAGAAGTCCAACAGATAGTTCTACTGAGTACTAGAATTTTCAGTCATGGAACTGAGGCAGCTGGAGTACCTGGTCGCGGTGGCGGAGGAGGCGAACTTCACCCGCGCCGCCGAGCGGGTGCACATCAGTCAGTCGGGGGTCAGCGCGCAGATCCGGCAGCTCGAGCACGACCTCGGTGCAGGACTGATCGACCGGTCCAGCCGGACCGCGACGCTGACGGCGGCGGGGGAGGCGGCGATCGGGCACGCGCGGGCCGCGCTCGCCTCGGTGGCGGCGATGCGCCGAGCCGTGGACGACGTCTCCGCGGTGGTCCGCGGCCGGCTGGTGGTCGGCATGGTCACCGCGTGCACGGTGACCCCGCTCTTCGACGCGCTCTCCGCCTTCCACCGCGCGCACCCGGGCGTCGAGATCACCCTCGTCGAGGACGGTTCCGACCGACTCACCGAACGGGTCCGGACGGGTGCGATGGACATGGCCCTGATCGGGGCCGCCACGGCCGCGCCGAGCGGGCTCGGCGCGCTGCCGATCGTCAGCGAGCGACTGGTCGCCGCGGTCCCGGTCGGGCACCCGCTCGCCCGGCGTCGCCGCGTCGCCCTGGCGGACGTCACGCGGCACCCGATCGTGAGCATGCCCCGGGGAACCGGCATCCGAACCGTGTTCGACCAGGCCTGCGCCGCCGCCGGTCTGCGCCCCGACATCGCCCTGCAGGCCAGCGCGCCGGATGCCGTTGCGGACCTTGCCATTCGGGGGCTCGGCGTCGCGATCCTGAGCGAGTCCATGGTGGGCGCCTACCGCGGGCGGCTGATGGCGCCGGTCGTCGCGGACATCGGCATCCCGGCGGTGCTCGCCCTGATCTGGTCCGCAGCCGAGAGTCCGGCGCTGCGAGAACTGCTGCGGCACAGTCGCCGTGCGTTCGCCGGACCCGCCGTAGGGGAGGAGTCGTCGTGAGTGCACTGTCGATGACCCGCGACGACCTCGACCCCTACGTGGCGCCACACCTGAATTCGTCGGCGCTGCTGGTGATCGACACCCAACGCGACTTCGTGGACGGTGGGTCGAGCCCGATCCCGGGGACCACCGAGGTGCTGCCCGCGATCGCCGCACTGCTCACGGCGTACCGGGCGGCGGCGCGCCCGATCGTGCACGTGGTCCGGCTCTACGAGGGAGCGGACGTCGACCTGGTGCGCCGGTCCGCGGTCGAGGCGGGTGCGTCGATGGCCCGTCCGGGCACGCCGGGATCCCAGGTCGTGCCCGAGTTCGTCGTCGACGACCTGGACCCGGACCTGTTGCGGTCGGGCGCGCTGCAGCCGGTCGGCCCCACCGAGGTCGTCCTGTTCAAGCCGCGTTGGAGCGCCTTCCATCGCACCGCACTCGAAGCGCACCTGCGCGAGATGGGTGTGGACACCGTCGTTCTCGCCGGTTGCAACTATCCGAACTGCCCGCGCGCCACCGTCTTCGGTGCGAGCGAACGTGACCTGCGGGTGCTGATCGCCTCGGACGCGATCAGCGGGGTCGACGAGCGGCACCTGGACGAGGCGGGTCGGATCGGCGCGGTGCACGGGACGGTCGAGGAGATCGTCGAACGGTTGGGCTGACCGGGCTCCCGTGCCTGCGGCACTGTGCGCGATCGGCACCCCGATCAGGGTGTCGATCGCGCACGGGCGGCGGAGGCGCAGAATGGGGCGCATGGCTATCCGGGAAACAGCAAGTGCCGACGGCACATCCATCGTCTACCGCGTCGACGGCGAGCCCGGCGCCAGGCCGCTGGTGCTCCTGCACGGCTGGGCGCAGTCCCTGCAGTGCTGGGGTGAGGAGGTGCTCGGGGCGTTGGCCGCGAGGTACCGGGTGATCGCGGTGGACCTGCGCGGGCACGGCTACTCCGGGGCACCGGAGTCCGGCTACGACGACTCGAAGTTGTGGGCCGCCGACGTCGCCGCGGTGCTCGACGCCGAGTCGGTCGACTCGGGTGCGGTGCTGCTCGGCTGGTCCTACGGCGGGCTGGTGTTGTGCGACTACCTCGCGGTCAGCGGCGCGGCGGCGGTGGACGGGATCGTCCTGGTCGGGGCCATCACCAGCATCGGCCGGGGCGAGAAGGGCGGCCGGGTCGGTTCGGCGATGCGGGCCGCGGTCCCGGCCGCGATGTCCGAGGACCCGCGCGAGGCGATCCGCGCGCTCGGCAGCTTCGGTACCGCGCTGACCGGGCAGGCGGCCGGCAATGGTGTGGCCTCGCAGGCGCTGTTCGGGGCGAGCCTCTCGACGCCGCCCCGGGTGCGCGCCGCCCTGTTCGACCGCGCGGTCGGCCACGACGACCTGCTGACCACGCTCGAGATTCCGGCCCTGGTGCTGCACGGCACCGCGGACACCGTCGTCGACGTGTCGGCGGGCCGGCACGCCGCCGAGCTGATCCCCAAGGCCACCGCCTCGTACTGGGAGGGCTGCGACCACGGCCCGTTCGTCGAGGATCCGCAGCGGTTCGTCGCCGAGGTGACGGGATTCGTGGACGGTCTGTAGGCGGCCAGGCGACCCGCACCCCCACCGACTTCGGGGGTGCGGGCGAGCAGGCGCCACCGCTCAGCGCGTCAGCTCCCGCGACCGCGCGGCCGCCGCGAGCTTGTCCGGGTTACGCACCAGGTACACGCCCGACACCAGTCCGTCGGTGACCTCGATCAGCGCCACCAGGTCGAGGACGTCCCCGGAGTAGACCAGCACCGACGGCAGCCCGTTGAACTCGCCGACCTCGAACCGCAGGTCGGGCGGGCCGATCCGGATGAGGCCGGCCATGAACCGGGCCACCTTCTCGCGCCCGACGACGGGCCGCAGGGCGGCGCTGACCTTGCCGCCGCCGTCGGAGATCTCGACGACGTCGGGCGCGAGCAGGTCCATCAGCGCCTGGATGTCGCCGGTCACCGCGGCGCTGAGGAAGCTGCCCGCGACCTCCTGTGCGGCAGCGGAACTCGGCTCGAAGCGCTTGCGCCGGGCCTGCACGTGCGACCGCGCGCGGTGTGCGGTCTGCCGCACCGCCACCTCCGACCGTCCCACCGCCTCGGCGACCTCCCGATGGCTGAACCCGAACACCTCGTGCAGCACGAAGACCACGCGCTCGTCGGGGGTCAGCGTCTCGAGAACCAGGAGCATCGCCATCGACACCGACTCGGCGAGCAGCGCGTCCTTCGCCGCGTCACCCGCCGCGTCGGTGCGGATCGGTTCGGGCAGCCAGCTGCCGACGTAGTCCTCGCGCCGGCGCTGCGCCGTCCGCAGCTGGTTGAGCGACTGCCGGGTGACGATCTGCGCGAGGTAGCCACGCGGATTGTCGACCGTCGACGGATCCACCTCGGACCAGCGAATGTAGCTGTCCTGCAGCACGTCTTCCGCGTCGG
Source organism: Rhodococcus sp. NPDC059234 (assembly GCF_042754225.1). Classification (NCBI taxonomy): domain Bacteria; kingdom Bacillati; phylum Actinomycetota; class Actinomycetes; order Mycobacteriales; family Nocardiaceae; genus Rhodococcus; species Rhodococcus sp. NPDC059234. The sequence continues at coordinate 8,012 of NZ_JBHZAH010000118.1, read as the reverse complement.
TCGCGCTGCCGAGGATCTCGTACGCGACCGTGAACAGCAGCGGGCGGTACTCGGTGAAGACCTCGGCGGCCGTCATGCGGACATCTCGTCCGGTGCCGGGACCGGAGCCGGTCCGGACCGCCAGCGGTACGAACCGGTACCGGAACGCAGCCACTTCAGGGTGTACCGGCAGACCTGTTCCTTCACGAACGCGCCCGACCGCCCCCGCAGAGCGAATCGGTGTGGGCTGTCGTCGGCGCGGACGAACTGCACCGCGCCCGCCCGGCGGCCCAGGCTGACGCACTGCAACACGAATCCGAGCGACAGCGGTTCGGTCGCGCGGTCGCCGAGCAGGGCGAGGATCGTGTCGGCGCCGTGCGCGCCGAGGGGCAACGCCGCCTGGCAACTCATCCGGACGTGCCCGGCGACCCGGGCGGGTGGGGCCACGGCGTCACCGACGCCGACGACGGTCGGGTTGCCGAGGCACACCAGGTCCTCGTTCGTCCGCAGCCGGCCGGCCTCGTCGACTGGCAGGCCGCTCCGGCGGGCCAGGTCGGGCACGCCGAACGAGCCCGCCCAGATCGTGCAGTCGCTCGCCGCGGTACTGCCGTCGTCGAACACGACCCGGCCCTCGGTCACCCGGTCCACCCGGACGCCCTCGCGCACGGTGACCCCCAGCCCGGCCAGCGTGCGTGCGATCGAGGCCCGGCTCGACGCCGGGTGGTGCTCGGCGACCGGGCCCGACGAGATCAGGTGCACGTCCAGTGCGGGGAGGCGTTCGGCGATCTCCGCGGCGCACTCGATGCCGGTCAGTCCGCCGCCGACCACGGTGACGACGGCCCCGTCGGGCAGCGTGCGCAGCTGGTCCCGCAGTCGGGTCGCGTCCTCGAGTTCGGCGATCGTGTGCACCTCCCCGGCCCCGTGCCCGCCGCGGGCGGCGCTGCTCCCCGCCGCGTAGACCAGGTAGTCGTAGGGCAGCCGCTCGCCGTCGTCGAGCAGCACGGCACGCTCCTCGATCCGCAGGGCGGTCGCGACGCGGATCCGTGCGGACGGGTCGAGGACGTCGGTCAACGGGACCGTGGCCGCGGCGTCGCCCGTCGCGTACTGGTGCAGTCGGATTCGCTCGACGAAGTCCGCTCGCGGATTGACCACGGTCACGGTGACGCCGGGTGGCCGAGCAGCGAGAATTCGATTCGCCGCCATCACTCCCGCGTATCCCGCACCGATCACGACGACCTGCCTGGACTCGTTCATCTCGCATCCTCTCGTGACGATTTCGATCTCACACCCCAAGACACCGAAACCGCCGAGGACGTGACGTCGCACCGGTGAGACGTGCGACACATTCGAGTCCCGGCGCCGAAACGGTTCACGGTCGTGCGTGTGCTGCGTCGCCCGCCTCTCGGCCCGCAAGGCAAGATGGAGTGGTGACGCCAGCACAGAATCACCGGTTGAGACGGGTGGCCGTCCTGTCGGTCCACACCTCGCCCTTGGCGCAGCCGGGAACCGGTGACGCGGGCGGCATGAACGTCTACGTCCTGCAGAGTGCGCTGCAGCTGGCCCGCCGCGGCGTCGAGGTGGAGATCTTCACCAGGGCCACCTCCTCCGCGGATGCGCCGGTGGTCGAGGCCGCGCCCGGGGTGCTGGTCCGCAACGTGGTCGCCGGGCCGTTCGAGGGCCTCGACAAGCACGACCTGCCGACGCAGCTGTGCGCGTTCACCGCGGGGGTGCTGCGCGAGGAGGCACACCACGAGCCCGGTCACTACGACCTCGTGCACTCGCACTACTGGCTGTCTGGACAGGTCGGCTGGCTGGCCCGGGACCGCTGGGGGGTGCCGCTGGTGCACACCGCGCACACCCTGGCTGCGGTCAAGAACGCGTCCCTCGCCGACGGCGACACCCCCGAGCCCGTGGCCAGGCAGATCGGCGAGCAGCAGGTGGTCGCCGAGGCGGACCGGCTGGTCACCAACACCGGTGACGAGGCCACCCAGCTCGTCGAGATCTACGGTGCCGACCCGAAACGGATCGACGTGGTCGCCCCCGGCGCGGACCTGACCCGCTACCGGCCCGGCGACCGGGCCGCGGCGCGGGCCGAACTCGGCCTCGACCCGCGCGAGCTGATCGTCACCTTCGTCGGCCGCATCCAGCCCCTCAAGGCGCCCGACGTGCTGCTGCGCGCCGCCGCCGCGCTGCACGAGCGCGAGCCCGCGCTGCCGCTGCGCGTGGTCGTGGTGGGCGGACCGTCCGGTACCGGACTCGAGCGACCCGATTCGCTGATCGAGCTCGCCGCGTCGCTGGGTATCGCCGCCCGGGTGACGTTCCTGCCGCCGCAGCCGCCGGACCGGCTTGCCCAGGTGTACCGCGCCTCGGACCTCGTCGCGGTGCCCAGCTACTCGGAGTCCTTCGGGCTGGTCGCACTCGAGGCGCAGGCCTGCGGCACCCCGGTGGTCGCCGCGGACGTCGGCGGCCTCGGCGTCGCGGTCCGCGGCGGTGCGACCGGACTGCTGGTGCCCGGCCACCGCACCGAGGACTGGGCCGCGGCGCTCGGGTCGCTGCTCACCGACCCGGACCGGCTCGCCGAGATGTCCCGCAACGCGCCCCTGCACGCCGCGAACTTCTCCTGGGAGCACACCGCGGACGGGCTGCTCGAGAGCTATCACCGCGCCGTTGCCGGGTACCGGCGCAACACCGAACTGACCGCGCGCCGCGGCCGGGGGCTGTGGAAGCTGCGACGACTGGGGGGAGTGCGGGCGTGAACGAGACCGCGACCGTGGCCGAGACCGCCACACTGATCGACGCCGAACTGGCCGAACGGGAACTGGACTACAGCCGCAAGGGCGAGGACCAGTTCGTCGTCGAGCTGCCCGGCGAGCGCAAGCTCAAGACCACCTGCCTCCTGACGGTCGGGGTGCACGGTGTGCGGGTCGAGGCGTTCGTCTGCCGCAAGCCGGACGAGAACTTCGAGGGCGTCTACAAGTACCTGTTGCGCCGCAATCGGCGCCTGTACGGCGTGCATTACACGATCGACAAGATCGGCGACATCTATCTGGTCGGCAGGATTTCCACCCACGCGGTCACCGGCGCCGAGCTCGACCGGGTGCTCGGGCAGGTGCTGGAGGCCGCGGACGGCGACTTCAACGTGCTGCTCGAGCTGGGCTTCGCGAGCTCGATCCGCCGGGAGTGGGACTGGCGGGTCTCGCGCGGCGAGTCGCTGGCGAATCTCCAGCCCTTCACGCATCTGATCGAGTCTCCGCAGCAGAGCGACTGACCCACAGTGACGCCGACGGCAAGTTGACGTAGGTTTCAACTTGCCGGCCGTCCGCAGACTTCGGGTGTTATATGTTTCTCGATGTCACATCAAAATGGGTTGCCGGTCGCCCGCCGCGCCATGCGAGAAGAGGTCCCGTGAGCTTCAAGAGTCCCTACCCCGACGTCGACATCCCGAACCTCGGGCTCTACGACTTCCTGTTCGGCTCCGTCGCGGAGGCGGACCTGGGCCGGACCGCCCTGATCGACGGCGCCACCGGCGAGGAGACCGACTACCGCACGTTGATCGCGAAGATCGACGCCGTCGCCGGGGCGCTCGCCGCGCGGGGACTCGCCGTGGGTGACGTCGTCGGCCTGCACTCGCCGAACTCGCCCGAGTTCGCGATCGCCTTCCACGGCATCCTGCGCGGCGGCGGCACCGCCACCACGATCAACGCGCTGTACACGGCGGCGGACATCGCCAAGCAGTTGAAGGACTCCGGGGCGAAGGCGCTGCTGACGGTGTCCCCGATGCTCGCCCAGGCCGTCTCCGCGGCCGAGCAGGTCGGCATCCCCGCGGAACGGGTGATCGTGCTCGACGGCGCCGAGGGGCACGCGTCGCTGGCGGACCTGATCGCCGAGGACGCCGTCGCACCCGAGGTCGACTTCGACCCGGCCACCCAGGTCGCGGTGCTGCCCTACTCGTCCGGCACCACCGGCAACCCCAAGGGCGTCAAGCTCTCGCACCGGAACCTGGTCGCGAACGTCTGCCAGATCCGTCCCCGGCTCGGCGTCGACGCGGAGGACCGGATCCTCGCCGTGCTGCCGTTCTTCCACATCTACGGGCTGACGGTGCTGCTCAACGCCTCCCTGTACCAGCGCGCCAGCCTGGTCACCATGCCGAAGTTCGACCTGCCCGCGTTCCTGACGCTGGTGTCCGAGAAGAAGTGCACCTACGTCTTCGTCGCGCCGCCGGTCGCGCTGGCCCTGGCCAAGCACCCGATGGTCGACGAGTACGACCTGTCGAGCGTGCACACGATCCTGTCCGGGGCGGCGTCCCTCGACGAGGAACTCGGCAAGGCCGTCGCGGACCGGCTCGGGCTGCGGGTCCGGCAGGGCTTCGGCATGAGCGAGCTCAGCCCGGTCAGCCACAACATCGCGTTCGACGAGGACGAGGTGCCGCTCAGTTCGGTGGGTAAGCCGGTGGCCAACAGTGAGAACCGGATCGTCGACCCGGCCACCGGCCGGGACGTCGACATGCCGGCCGAGGGCCGCAGCGAACCCGGCGAACTGTGGGTCAAGGGCCCGAACGTGATGCTCGGCTACCTGAACAACGACGCCGCGACCGTGGAGACCCTCGACGCCGACGGCTACCTGCACACCGGCGACATCGCCGTCGTCGACGCCGACCGCAACGTCTACATCGTCGACCGGCTCAAGGAGCTCATCAAGTACAAGGGCTACCAGGTGCCGCCCGCCGAACTCGAGGCGCTGCTGCTCACGCACCCGAAGATCGCCGACGCCGCCGTCATCGGCGTGCTCGACGACGAGGGCGAGGAGGTGCCCAAGGCGTTCGTCGTCCTGCAGGCCGGCGCCGAACTGTCCGCGGACGACGTGATCGCGTATGTCGCAGAGCGGGTCTCGCCGCACAAGAAGGTGCGCCGGGTGCAGTTCATCGACGTGGTGCCGAAGTCGTCGGCGGGCAAGATCCTGCGCAAGGACTTGCGGGCGGGCGAAGCGGCGCAGGCGTAGCAGCGGGCGTCGCCGACGGCGTTCACTCCCGCCACAGCGGCTGCGTGGTGCACCGGAACGACCCGCCGAAGGTCCGGGAGATGGCGAAGTCGACGTACTCGACGGTGACGCCGTGGTCGGCGATGCGATCGCCGATGTGCCGGAAGACCGGATCGGTGACGTAGACCTCGGGGCTGATGGGAAGGCCGTTGGTGCCGAGGTCGACGCCGTCGCTCTCGCTGATCTCGATCCGCTCCCACTCGCGCAGTGCGGTGGGAAGTCCGTCGATCAGCGCGTCCGGGCAGGAGACCAGCAGTCCCTCCCTGATCAGTCCCAGGGCGCAGTCGAGATGCAGGAAGTTCGGTTGCAGGCGAACGGTTTCCACCGTGTAGCCGAGCGGGGTGAGTAGCTTGTGCAGCCAGTCGATCCCGAGAGTGTTCGACGCGAGCCCGGAATTGCCGACGAAGACGTGCTTGTCGTACACGAGCACGTCCCCTCCCTCGAGGAAGGGACCGGCGCCCAGGTCGTCGGGGCCGCCGCTCGGCACCGCGGGCTGGGGGAGCGCGACGTAAGAGCACCGGCCGTCGAGTGCCCGGGCGGTGAGGATCTCGCGGCTCGCCAGCACCTCGCGGCGCCGGTGCGGCAGGCGCAGGTTGCCCTCGACGACGACGTCGCCGACGGTGAACCACGGGTCGCGCACGAAGAAGTTCGCGTAACCGCCGGAGCCGCCGGCGCGCTTCTCCGCCTCGGTCAGCAGTCGGGGCCGCAGAACCTCCACGCCGTGGCGTTCGAACACCGAACACAGGCTCTCGCGTTCGGCCTCCCACAGCCGTTGTCTCTCGGGAAAGGCCTCGCCGTGATCGCGGCCGAGCATGCCCTCGAAGAGGGTCCGCGCCTCGGGCGTGAGGAACGCCGTGTCGCTCTCGGACACGTGGTCCGGTGGCCGGAGCTCCGACCGCGCGACGGCGACGGTGCGCAACGGCGCGAATTCGCTGCGCACCATGACCCGGCCCGGGTCGGGTACGGCTCCGGACGTGTCTTGCGTGGTTTCCATCGGGTACCTCCGCAACAGACGGTGCCGATCATGCTATTTGCCCGATCCGACGAGTCCGTCGGGAAACCGGCTAGTGCCAGACCCCGCCCGTGGCCGGGGTCTCCTCGGGCGGCGGCGTCATCTCGAGCCGCACGCCCAGCAGCCTGACCTCCCGGTCGTGATCGAGACGCTCGGTCAGCGCGGCGGCGGCGTCGGCGATCAGGTCCGCATCGAGGGTCGGCTCGGACAGCGGCCTGCCGGTCGTGTGCGTGTCGAACGGCGCGTACCGGACCTTCAGTTCCACCCGGACCGCGTCCCGGCCCTCCCTGCGCAGGTCCTCGGTCACGCGCGCCGCGAGGTGTCGCACCGCGGCGGTCACCTCCGCCGGTTCGACGAGGTTGCGCTGGAAGGTCGTCTCGCGGCTGTGCGAACGAGCCACCCAGGGCGCCGCGGTGACGACGGTGTCGCCGATGCCGCGACCGAGGCGGCCCAACCACGGTCCGATCGTCGGGCCGAGCGCGGCCGCGAGGTCCGCGTCCTCGGCGTCGGCCAGCTCCCGGACGGTGTGGATGCCGAGGGTGGCAAGCTTCTTCGCGGTCTTGCCGCCGATGCCCCACAGTGCCGACGGGTCCCGCCCGCCCATCACCTCGAACCAGTTCCCGGCGGTCAGCCGGAACAGGCCGCGCGGCTTGCCGAATCCCGTCGCGATCTTCGCTCGCAGCTTGTTGTCGCCGATCCCCACCGAGCAGTGCAGCGCGGTCGCCTCGAGCACCGCGGCCTGCGCCGTCCGCGCGAACGACTCCGGGTCCTCGGTCTGCACGCCGAGGAAGGCCTCGTCCCAGCCCAGCACCTCGACGACCGCGTCCAGGCCTCGCAGGGCGTCCATCACCGTGGTGGACACCGCCGCGTACGCCGCGCCGTCGACCGGTAGGAACACCGCGTCCGTGACGCCGCGGGAGGCGAGCCGGCGCGCGGCCACGCGCAGCGGCATGCCGGAGCCGATGCCGTACTCGCGGGCCTCGTACGACGCGGTCGACACGACCGCCCGCTCCGTCGGGTCGCCGCGCCCGCCGACGATCACCGGCAGGCCCCGCAGCTGTGGCCTGCGCAGCACCTCGACCGCCGCGACGAACTGGTCGAGATCGAGGTGCAACACCCACCGACCGCGTGTGCCCATCCACTCAGTCTGCGTCCGAAGCCTGCCCCGTGTGGGGCGCATGTCAGGATTGTGGGCATGAGTACCGGAACCCTTGTGCTGCTCCGCCACGGCGAGAGTGAATGGAACGCGATGAACCTGTTCACCGGATGGGTGGACGTGCCACTGACCGACAAGGGGATCGGCGAGGGCAAGCGCGCAGGCCAGCTCCTCAAGGAGCACGACCTGCTTCCCGACGTGCTGTACACGTCGCTGCTGCGGCGCGCGATCAGCACGGCGAACATCGCACTCGACGCCGCAGACCGGCACTGGATCCCGGTCGTGCGGGACTGGCGGCTCAACGAGCGGCACTACGGCGCGCTGCAGGGCAAGAACAAGGCGCAGACGAAGGCCGAGTACGGCGACGAGCAGTTCATGCTGTGGCGCCGCAGCTACGACACCCCGCCGCCGCCGATCGACGCCGGCTCCGAGTACAGCCAGGACGCCGACCCCCGGTACGCCGGACTCGACGAGGTCCCGCTGACCGAGTGCCTGCTCGACGTGGTCAAGCGGCTCATCCCGTACTGGGAGGACACCATCTCCCAGGACCTGCTCGCCGGCAAGAACGTGCTGGTCGCCGCGCACGGCAACTCGCTGCGGGCGCTCGTCAAGCACCTCGACGGGATCTCCGACGACGACATCGCGGGGCTGAACATCCCCACCGGCATTCCGCTGCGCTACGACCTCGACGAGAACCTGCGCCCGCTCAATCCGGGCGGCACCTACCTCGACCCGGAGGCCGCCGCGGCCGGCGCGGCAGCGGTCGCCAACCAGGGCGCCAAGTAGCACAACTCGCACACTCGGCCCGGCCCCCGCATCTGCGGGGGC
>NZ_JBHZAH010000117.1:0-15551 GCF_042754225.1 Rhodococcus sp. NPDC059234 | reverse complement strand
GAGACTGGACCCGGTTCGCACGGGGTCCGACGGGCATCTGTCCGCCTGCGTCGACCGTCACTCGGGCCGAGTGTGCCTGCCCGTCGACGTGGCGGCCGCGACCTGGTCCTCGATCTCGTCGACCTCCGCGATCAGTTCGCTGTCGACGACCGCGCCGGAGACCGAGGCCACCTCGGCAGCGCCCTGCGCCGCGCGCTCCGCGTCGAGTTGCTCCATGGCGCTCTTGTCCTTGAGCGCAACCTCCCGGATGAAGGCGATCGCGATCAGGCTGAGGGCGGCCAGGATGCCGGCGATCAGGAACACCCGGCCGGTCGCGTCGCCGTAGGCAGCGCGCACGATCGTGCCGATCTGCTCGGGCAGTTCCTTGAGATTCGACAGCCCCGCACCGGACCCGCCCGCCTTGCTCAGATCCACACCCGCGTTGGTCAGGCCCTCGGTGGTCAGCTCCGTGACGTGCGAGGACAGCACCGCACCCAGAACGGAGACGCCCGCTGCGCCACCGAGCGACCGGAAGAACGCGACTGTGGCGCTGGCCGACCCCAGGTCGGACGGTGCGACGTTGTTCTGCACGGGCAGCACCAGGTTCTGCATGGTCATGCCCATACCCGCACCGAGCACGAACAGGTAGACGCCGATGAGCACCATGCTGGTCGCGTGGTCGGTCGTCGAGAGCAGCAGGAATCCGGTGGCCATGCCGATCGCGCCGACGACCAGGAAGCGCTTCCACTTGCCGTACTTGGTGATCAGCGAGCCCGAGACCGTCGAGGAGATCATCGAGCCGAACACCATCGGCAGGGTCAGCAGGCCGGCAGCGGTCGGCGAGTAGCCGCGGGCGATCTGGAAGTACTGGCCGAGGAAGACCGCGCCACCGAACATCGCGACACCGACGGCGATGCTGGCGAGGGTGGCCAGTGTCATGGTGCGGTCGCGGAAGAGCCGCAGCGGCACCACCGGGTCCTTGGCCTTGGTCTCGGCGAAGATCGCCAGGCCGAGCAGCACGACGCCCGTCGCGACCAACTCGTAGGACGTGGCAGATCCCCACGCGAAGTTCTTGCCCGCCAACGTGACCCAGATGAGGATCACGCTCACCCCCGCCGCGATGAGGGTGGCTCCGACGTAGTCGACCTTCACGTCGCGCTTGACGACGGGCAGGTTCAGGGTGCGCCCGATGACGATCAGCGCGATCACGGCCAACGGCGCTCCCACGAAGAAGCACCACCGCCAGCCGAGCCAGCTGGTGTCGACGATGACGCCGCCGATGAGCGGGCCCGCGACGGTCGCGATGGACATGACCGCGGCCATCGGACCCTGGTAGCGGCCGCGTTCGCGGGGGCTGAACATCGCGGCGATGACGATGACGACCAGAGCCTGCAGGCCGCCGAGCCCGAGACCCTGCACCGCACGGAAGCCGATCAGCATGCCGACCGAGGTCGACAACCCCGCGAGCACCGAGCCGACGGTGAACACCAGCAGCGCGAGCTGAACCAGGATCTTCTTGTTCACCAGGTCGGCGAACTTGCCCCAGATGGGCGTGGTCGCGGTCGAGGCGAGCAGGGTCGCGGTGACCACCCAGGTGTACTGGTCCTGGGTGCCGTGCAGGTCAGTGATGATCGTGGGCAGCGCGTTGGAGACGATTGTCGACGACAGGAACGCGACGAACATGCCCAGCAACAGGCCGACGAGAGCCTCGATGCGCTGCTTGTGCGTCATCGGGCCGGGGCCCTCCGACGCGGTGGTATCGGGCGGAGTGTCCTGGGACACGGCTGAACTCATGTGGTGGTACTCCTCGAAAACGAATACCGGCAGCGGTGTGGACTCGGCCGGTGACGGTGCGACGCCGCGGATCAGCGCGACGCGGCGACGGGGGCGGATTCGGTGTCGAGCGCGGCATGAAGGCGGTCGAGTCGGCCGACGAGGTCGGCCACCTCCTCCTCGCTCCAGTCGGCGATAGCCGTGCGCAAGCGGTCGAGTTGGGCCTCGCGATGGATTCGCAGCGCCTCGGCCCCGGACTCGGTGAGCGAGAGCAGGGTCGCCCGCCCGTCGACCGGGTCGGGCATGCGCTGGACGTAGCCGAGCGACTCGGCGTGGGAGACCTGGCGGCTGAGCGCGGACTGCGTGACCCGCAGCTCCTCCGCCAGCGCGCTGGGCCGATGCCCCTGCGAGCACTCGACGTGCCCGAGCAGCGCGCCGAGCGGCGGCGGCAACATGCCCAGATGCTGCGACCGCGCGGACACACGGCGAGACTGTCGAACCAGTCCCCGCAGGGTGTCGATCAGATTCGCCGCGGTTTCCGGACTGACCATCTCACCTCCATTAGTTGATATCTGCAACCATAACCCAATTGGTTGCATGCAGCAACTATCGATGTGGGGGTGTTGTCAGCGCTCGAGGGAGGTCCCCAGCCGGCGCAGGAGCGAGATCAGGGTCCGCAGGTCGGCGGGGTCCCACTGGGACAGGTCCCGGCGCCAGGCCGCGACCGCCTCCGCCCGCTGGGCGCTCAACAGGTTCCGCCCCTCCTCGGTCAACGCCACCAGCCGGGCGCGGGCATCCTCCGGGTCCGGGATGCGCAGGGCGAGACCGAGCCGGGTCAGCGCGTCGATCTGTCTGGTCAGCGTGGACTTCTCGACGACGAGTTCGGCGAGCAGCGTGGACATGGGTACGGCCGTTTCCTGTCGCGTCAGCAGCATCAGGAGGGGATAGCAGGCGGGGTCGAGCTTGGGATGGATATGGTGTGCGCGCTCACGGGTGCGGATCGTGCCGCGCCGCCACATGTCCACCAACTCGGCCTCGAGGTCGGCAATCGGATCGGGTGTCACTGCGCGCAATCCCTTCGCTCGGCGTGCGCGAGTCATCAAACCAGGTCGCCGCACGACGGTCGTCACGGCGGGCGTTCCCGCCCGCCGTGACGAGGACTCAGCGAGCGCCGCTGATCCCCCCGTCCACCGGGATCACGGTGCCGGTGAGGTACGCACCCGCACGCGAGGACAGGAAGATCGCGGCGCCGACGATGTCCTCGGCCCGTCCGACGCGGCCGAGCGGGACGTTGGCCTCCATCGCACTGCGCAGGTCGGGATCGTCGAGCACGAACGCCGTCATCTTGGTCGGGAACGGTCCCGGCGCAATGGCATTGACCGTGATGTGCTCCCGGGCCAGGGTGGCCGCGACCTTGCGGGTGAGCATGTGCACCGCGGCCTTGCTGGCACCGTACGAGTAGTTCTCGCTCCCGGACACGACCAGCCCGTCGATCGACCCGATGTTGACCACCCGGGCCGGGTCCTCGGCCGAGGCCGCGGCCCGCAACCGCGGCAACAGCTTCTGGGTCAGCGCGAACACCGCCTTGACGTTCACGTCGAAGATCTTGTCGAAGCCCGATGCCGGAAACTCGTCGATGGGCGCGCCCCACGTGGCGCCGGCGTTGTTGACGAGGACGTCCAGCGTCGGCGTGAACTCGGCGACCCGCTCCGCCAGGCTCGTGACACCCTCGTCGGTGGACAGGTCCGCGGGCATGGCGATGCAGGTGCCGAGCGCCGAGAGCTCCTCCGCCGCAATCGCACACGCGTCGGCCTTCCGGGACGAGATGATCACGGTGGCGCCCGCCTCGACGAAACCACGCGCGATCATCAGGCCGATGCCACGCGAGCCGCCGGTGACCACAACCGTCTTGCCCGCGACGTCGAACAGTCCCGCCATCATGCGATCCCGAACACGACGCGACCGACGGTGCTGCCGTCGCCGAGCCGGCCCACACCGTCGGCGACGTCACCGAGCCCGAGCCGCTCACCGATCAGCGGCTTGATCGCGCCCTCCGCGGCGAGCCGGGTCAGCTCGGCGTGGCAGTCGTCGATGGCCTGCTGGTTGTAGGCCTTGTACAGACCCCAGTGCAGCCCGATGATCGAGTAGTTCTTGATCAGCGCGTGATTGAGCGCCGGCTGCGGAATCGTGCCGCCCGCGAACCCGATGACGACGATCCGTCCCTCGAACGCGATGCACTTGGTGGATCCGGCGTAGGCGTCCCCGCCGACCGGGTCGAACACCACGTCGGCGCCCCTGCCGCCGGTGAACTCCTTGACCACGGGCACGAAATCCTCGGCGCGGCGGTCGATCACCAGGTCCGCACCCAGCGCACGGGCGTACTCCGCCTTCTCCGGACCACCGACCACACCGATCACGGTGGCGCCCGCCGCCTTGCCCAGCTGCACGGCCGCACTGCCCACCCCACCTGCGGCGGCGTGCACCAGCAGCACCTCACCCGGCCGGATCTGAGTGCGGCGGTGCAGCGCGAACCAGGCCGTCTGGTAGCCGATGCTCAGCGCCGAGGCCTCCGCGTCGTCGAGTGCCTCGGGCGCGGGAAAGGCATTGGCCTCCTCCAGCACCGCGTACTCGGCGAATCCACCTCCGGGCAGGCTCGGATTGCCGATCACCCGGTCGCCGACGGTGAAGGCGGTCACGGCCTCGCCGACGGCCACGACCTCGCCGCACAGCTCGACACCGGGAGTGAACGGCAGCGGCGGCTTGATCTGGTACTCGCCGCGGCACAGCAGCACGTCCGGGAAGTTCGCGGGCGCCGCGAGGACCCTGACCAGCAGCTGCCCCCGGGACACGGTCGGATCGTCGACGTCCTCGAGCTTCAGGACGTCACGCGGTTCGCCGAGTTCGTTGACGCGCCATGCCTTCATTCTTTTCTCCTGACGAGTGTGGACGGGGTGCGGAGGGACTCAGTCCCGAGGTCCGCCGGCAACGTAGACGACCTGGCCGGAGACGAATCCGGCCCCGTCGCTGACCAGGAACGACGCGGTGTGCGCGATGTCCTCGGGCTGACCGACCCGGTTCACCGGGATCTCGGCCGCCGCCATCTTCTTGAAGTCCTCGAAGTCGGCGCCCATTCGCGCGGCGGTCGCGGCGGTCATCTCGGTCTCGATGAAGCCGGGGGCGATGGCGTTGGCGGTGACTCCGAACTTGCCGAGTTCGAACGCGAGCGTCTTGGTGAAGCCCTGCATGCCCGCCTTGGCGGCCGCGTAGTTCGCCTGGCCACGGTTGCCGAGCGCGGAGACGCTCGACAGGTTGACCACGCGCCCGAACTTGGCCTCCACCATGTGCTTCTGCACGGCGCGGGTCATCAGGAACGCTCCCCGCAGGTGCACGTTCATCACCGAGTCCCAGTCCAGGGCGGTCATCTTGAACAGCAGGTTGTCGCGGGTGATGCCGGCGTTGTTCACCAGGACGGTGGGCGCCCCTAGCTCGGCGGCGACCCTGTCCACCGCGGCGGCGACCGACTCCTCGTCGGCGACATTCGCACCGACCGCCAGCGCGCGGCCGCCCGCCGCGGTGACGGCGTCGACCGTTGCCGCGCAGGCGGACTCGTCGAGATCGAGCACCGCCACCGCCAGTCCGTCGGCGGCGAGCCGCTTCGCGACGGCCGCGCCGATGCCATGGGCACCCCCGGTGACGATCGCGGTCCTGCGTTCCTGGTTCATGCGTCCTCCAAGTGGTCGAGGGTGAATTGTCAGATGCCCGCGCCGGCGGCGATCTCGCGGGCCTTGTGCACCAGCGCGTCGATCCGCTCGACCGTGGGCGTGCCCGCGGCGGCCTTGTTCCCAGGGTTGTCCGTAGCCCGGCGCATCACGCCTTCGGCGATGACCGCGACCTTCCACAGCCCCAGGACGTGCCAGAACCTCAACGCCGCCGGATCGCGTCCGGTCTCGTCGAGGTAGATCTGCGCCATCTCGGCGCGGTCCGGGAACCCGTCGAGGGCGGAGGCCGGAAAGTCTCCCCCGGTGTCCTCGCCCGACTCCGACCAGTACGCGAGCACGGATCCCATGTCGGCCAGCGGATCTCCGAGCGTGGACAGCTCCCAGTCGAGGGCGCCGACGACCTCCCCGGTGTCCCGGGAGGCGATGACGTTGCGCAGGTGGAAGTCACCGTGCACGAGCGACAGTTCGGTCTGCTCGGGCACCGCGGCAGCCAACCGTCGGGTCAGGTCGTCGAGGGCGGGCAGGTCCCGGGTCTTCGACTGCTCCCACTGGCCGGCCCACCGTTTGAGCTGACGTTGCGCGTACGGCTTGTGGCTGGCCAGGTCCGAGAGCCCCACCCGGTCCAGGTCGACCGCGTGGATCTTCGCGAGCGTCTTCGGCAGCGACACCGCGATCTCCCGGCGTCGCTGCGGGGTCAGCGATTCGGCGATCTCCATGGTGTCCACGACCTGGCCGTCGATGAACTCCATCAGCACCAACGGCACCTCGGAGATCTCGGGATCCTGCGCTACCCCGAAGATCCGGGGCGCGGGCACGTCGGTGTGTTCGAGCGCGGACATGATCCGCGCCTCGCGGACCACGTCGTGAGCAGAGGCCAGCAGATGCCCGAGCGGAGGCCGTCGCAACACCCACCGGCGACCCGCTTCGTCCCGCACGAGGTAGGTGAGATTGGACTGGCCGAGGCCGATCCGGTCGAAGCTCAACTGCCCGGCGACCTCGACCCCGAGCGTCCCGAGCCACCGCGCCACGGAGTCCGGATCGATCCCGACCACGTCCTGCATTGCGTTCGCCTGGATGTCAGACACCGACGCCGGCCCCCGTCCGGTAGGCGGTGGCGTCACCGAGCCGTTGCCCGCCGTCGATCACCATCGTCTCGCCGGTCACCCAGCCGGCCGCATCCGAGGCCAGGAACACGATCGCGGCCGCGACGTCGTCGGGCTCGCCGATCCGGTCGAGCGCGGTCGACGCGGCGACGCGTTCCTCGTGGTCCTTCCACAGCGCCTCGGCAAGCTTGGTGCGCACCACGCCGGGCGCCACGGCATTGACCCGAACCTTCGGCGAAAGCTCCAGTGCCAGTTGCTTGGTCACGTAGATGAGGGCGGCCTTGGAGGCGTTGTACATGCCGATGCCCGCCTCGTGCCCGAGCCCACCGATCGAGGCTGTGTTGACCACCGAGCCACCGTGCTCACCCATCCACGCCTCCGTGGCGAGCGCGGTCCACATCAGCGGCGCCCACAGGTTGACGTCGAAGGTCTTGGCGAATCGTCCGTGATCCTGGTCGATCAGCGGACCGAACGCCGGGTTGGTGCCGGCGTTGTTGATCAGGATGTCGACACTGCCGTAGGTCTCCAGGGTCCGGTCGATGCACCGTCGCGCCTGATCCTCCTCAACGGCGTGTGCGCCGACCCCGATTGCGTTGCCGGCAATCTGGGCGGCGGCCGCGTCGGCGGCCTCCTGCTTGCGCGAGGTGAGCACGACGTTCGCCCCCGCGTCGGCCAGCGCCTGCGCGGTGGCCAGTCCGATGCCGCGGGAGGCGCCGGTGACGATCGCGGTCTTGCCGCTCAGGTCGGGGACTGCTCGGGAACTCGGCGGGGTTGAAGCGGTGGTCATGCTCAGAGGCCTTCCGGTCGCAGGTCGCGGTACTGGCGCAGCTCGCGACGCGCGATGGCCCGCTTGTGCACCTCGTCCGGGCCGTCGGCGAGTCGCAGGGTACGCAGGTGGGCGTACGCCATGGCGAGCGGGAAGTCGTCGGAGACGCCGGCACCGCCGTGCACCTGGATGGCGCGGTCGACGATCTTCAGCGCGATGGCCGGGGCAGCGACCTTGATCGCCGCGATCTCGGTCTGCGCCTCCTTGTTGCCGACCGTGTCCATGAGGTACGCGGCCTTGAGGGTCAGCAGCCGAATCATCTCGATGTCGATACGCGCCTCGGCAATCCAGTCCTGGATGTTGGCGTTGTCGGCGATCGGCTTGCCGAAGGTGACCCGCGACTGCGCGCGCCGGCACATCAGTTCCAGCGCCCGCTCGGCCATGCCGATCGCCCGCATGCAGTGGTGGATGCGGCCCGGACCGAGGCGGGCCTGGCTGATCGCGAAGCCCTCGCCCTCACCCTTGAGCACGTCCTTCGCCGGGACGCGGACATCCGTGAAGTCGATCTCCGCGTGCCCCTCGCGGTCCTGGTAGCCGAACACGGGCAGCCCGCGCATGACGGTCACGCCGGGAGCGTCGATCGGGACGACCATCATCGACTGCTGCCGGTGTGGGGCGGCGGCGGGATCCGTCTTGCCCATGACGATCATGACCTTGCAGTTCTGGTGCAAGGCGTTGGAGGCGAACCACTTCCGGCCGTTCAGGACGTAGTCGTCGCCGTCCTTGACCATCGACAGCTCGACATTGGTCGCATCCGAACTCGCGACCTGAGGCTCGGTCATCGCGAACGCCGAGGCCATCGTGCCGTCGAGCAGCGGCTTCAGGTACCGCTCCTTGTGCTCCTCGGTGCCGAAGAGCTCGAGGACCTCCATGTTGCCGGTGTCGGGGGCGTTGCAGTTGCAGGCCTCGGAGGCGATGTGGCTGCGGCCCATGATCTCCGCGAGCGGCGCGTACTCGAGGTTGGTCAGTCCGGCGCCGGTGCCGGGGTGCGGATGGAAGAGATTCCACAGTCCCCGCTTCTTCGCTTCGGCCTTGAGCTCCTCGAGGATCGGCGGCTGGAAGTGCGGGTTGCCGGACGCACGCATCTGCTCTTCGTAGACGGCCTCGGCCGGGTAGACGTGCGAGTCCATGAAGTCGAGCAACTGCTTCTGGAGCTGCTGCGCGCGGTCCGAGATGTCAAACAGTGACATGAGAACTCCTGGCGGGTAGAGACGGATTGTTCGTGGGACGGCGGTCGAGCCGGTCCCGGACGCCCGCTGTGGGCATCAACGGCGCGATGTCACCCATCAGCCTTGATCCAGCAGCGCGGCCTGGTAGCGCCGCATGCCGCGCAGCCAGCGGTCGTAGTCGGATCCCTTCTGGCGGTACATCTCGAGCACTGCCGCGTGCGGGAGGATCAGGAACCGCTCCTCGTCGATCGCGGCGAGCACGTCGGCGGCGACCTGGGCCGGCTCGAGCACGTCCCCCGCGGCGGTGACGGCCCTGGTGGCGGCCACACCGAGTGCGTCGCCGGACTCCTCACCGGCGTAGAGGAGCTTGGTGTTCACGCCCATCGGGCACAGGCAGCTGACCCGGATTCCGCGGTCGCCGTAGGTGACGTCGAGCCACTCGGCGAAGCCGACGGCCGCGTGCTTGGTGACGGAGTAGGTGGCCGAACCGATCTGGGTCAGCAGGCCCGCCGCCGAGGCGGTGCTGACGAAGTAGCCCTCGCCGCGCTCGACCCAACCCGGCACCAGCAGTTGCGCGGCCCGGATGTGCGCGCGCAGGTTCACGTCGAGCGAGAGCTCCCAGGCGGCGTCGTCGGCCTCGAGCCCCGGATCGCCCGTGATGCCCGCGTTCGCGAAGTACATGTCCACCGGTCCGAAGTTCTTCTCCGCCAGCGCGATCAGGCCGCGGATCAGCTCTGCGTCGGACACGTCTCCGCCCGCCGCGACGGCGGCACCCGGATTCTCGGCGTTGACCTTGTCCACGACCGCCTGCGCGGCGGCGGCATCGAGGTCCGCGACGACAACTCGGGCCCCGTCGGCGGCCAGTGCGTGCGCCAGTGCGCCGCCGATCCCTCCCCCGCCGCCGGTGACGATGGCGACCTTGCCTGCAACCCTCACTCGAAATGCACCTCTTCCATGTCGACGCCGCCCCAGGCTTCGGATCGCACGCGGCACCCCCACCTGTCG
Source organism: Rhodococcus sp. NPDC059234 (assembly GCF_042754225.1). Taxonomy (NCBI): domain Bacteria; kingdom Bacillati; phylum Actinomycetota; class Actinomycetes; order Mycobacteriales; family Nocardiaceae; genus Rhodococcus; species Rhodococcus sp. NPDC059234. The sequence continues at coordinate 5,977 of NZ_JBHZAH010000117.1, read as the reverse complement.
GACGTGATCCAGGTCTCTCCTCACTGTATAGTTGAATCCGGCGTCATATTCAACCTCCGCGCGGTGCACATCCGAGCGCATCCAACGCCGCTGTCGTTGACCTGCGAGATTCAGGGAGAACCATGATCGACACCACCGCGCTGCCCGTCCGCCCCAGCACCGAAGCCGAGCTCACCGAACTGATCGGCGTCGAACTCGGTCCGACCGAGTGGTACGAGATGACCCAGGACCGGGTCGACGCGTTCGCCGACGCCACCGACGACCACCAGTGGATCCATGTGGACGTCGACAGGGCGGCGGCGAGTCCCCTGGGCGGCACCATCGCGCACGGTCTCTTCAGCCTCTCGCTGGGGCCGTCGCTGTCCTCGCAGCTGGTCTCCTTCGAGGGCTTCGCCCACGGGCTCAACTACGGCTACAACAAGGTCCGCTTCCCCGCGCCGGTTCCGGTCGGCTCGCGCGTTCGCATGCGCGTCACCGTCGTCGCCGCCGAGCAGGTCGCCGGCGGCGTCCAGGTCACGACGACCCAGGTGGTCGAGCTCGAGGGTTCCGACAAGCCGGTTCTGGTGGCCGAGTCGCTCGCACGGGTCGTCGCGGCATCCTGACCACGCTCCTCGACGCGAGCTGAGCCCTCGAACGCGCGAAGGGCGCCGACCGAAGCCGACGCCCTTCGCGCGGGTGCTGCCCAGACTCAGATCGCGTCCAGGTACTCGATCTGCGGTTCGGCAGCGAGCAGCGGACCCATCTTCGCGAACGCGGCCTTGAAGTACTCGGTGCCCGCGTGCGCCTTGGCGGCGTCGCCGTCGCGGTAGAGCTCCATGAACTTGTAGACGTTCGGGTCCGACTTGGATCGGGTCAACTGGTAGAACTGGGTGCCTTCCTCGTTGGCGCGCACCTGCGCGACGAGGTCCGCGGCAACCGCCTCGAACTCCGGGCCGCTTCCGTCCTTGACGGTCATGACGGCGATGATCGCGAGCATCTGATTCTCCTTGCGGTGGACGGGCCGTGAGCGGTCCACGACCGATGGTCAGTGTGCACGCTACGGCCGGCCGTAGAAGCCGAGCCGGGCTGCCCGGTCCAGGTTTCTGCTGCAGGTCGTCGATCGCGACCGCCCGTTCCGGGGTGACCCCGAGCCGCTCACAGGCGATCCGGCAGGGCTTTAGCGCCGGATTACCTTGGACACCAACGCAATCGGAACGCCCGCCGCGCGCAGCCCGCCTAGGCCGTGTTGCTGAAGTTGAAGCAACGCTCGACGACGTTGCGGCCCTTGCAGCGTTCCTGCTGCGCGTCGCCGAAGTCGATCGGGCGGCTCCTCACCGAACTTCTTGCAGAGACGTCGAATCAGGCTTGGCAACACGGCCTAGCTCGAGGCTCCCCAGAACCTCACCATGGGATGCTCGGGTGATGGATTTCGAGAGCGAGAACAGTGCCGCGGCCGACGGTCGCCGGTTCCGCTGGCCTGGCTCCCCTCTGGTTGACGCGGTCGAGATCGACGCCGAATACGGTGACCTGTTGGTCCTCGACGCCGACGGGGTCCTCTCAGGACTGAACCTGGACACCGGCGAGGCGACCCGGTTGGCCAGTATCGGACAACCCCTGCTCGCAGGAGACCGGTGGCGACTCCACATTGACACCGATGAACGGTTCGCCGCTGCGGTAGAGGATTTCGGAACGGCGGGCGTTGTCGTGGATCTGTCGACAGGTGGCACGGTGATGCGACTTGACGCAGGCGACTACTGCGTCGAAACGGTGCCGGCATCGGTCGTCTTCGTCCAGCACCCCTCGCATGGCACTGTCCTGGTCCATCGCACTGACTGGAACCGGATCGATGCGACAGCATTGCCGTCGGGCCAGTGTCTGACTGCTCGCCAGTCGGAAGATCCTGCCGAGGCCGACGAGTCGTCGCATTACCTTGACTACTTCTATGGCGCGATCCACGCCAGTCCCCAGGGGCGGTGGCTTCTCTGTGACGGGTGGGTATGGCAACCGGCAGCCGCCCAGTACCTGATTGACGTGGCCGCCTGGCTGGACGGCGCGGTGTACCAGCCGGAAGATGACTACCTGGAGAACGGCCTCGCCGCCGTCATAGGGTTCGGGGACGAGTGGACGTTGCCGTGCGTGTGGCTTGACGCCTCGCACGTAGCGCTGTGGTGCAGGCGAATGCCGCTCCCGGTCGACGACGAGCGGTTTGCCAAGCATCCGTTGGATCCAGTCATCGCCCAAAACGAAGGTGCAGTCTTCATCCTCGATGTGGACGCACCGCGTCAGGCGAACACAGCCTCACCTGGCCTGACAGCTCTTCGAGTCCCTGCCACCGGCCGCCCGGAGGGGTTCGACTGGCCAGTTGGGCGGCTCTTCCGATGCGGTGATCTGCTCGCTGTCTACGATGGCACCGCGACGAGCTTGTGGGACTGGCGCACCGCACAACCAGTGGTGACCATTCACGATGTACAGCCTCATCTCTTACACCAGCATCGGTCATCCCTGATTGAACTTCACACTGATGGCGTGACAGAAACGCTCTTGCCCCCGATCGGCCGGTAGATCGGCACCATAGAGACGTCGAATCAGATTTGGCAACACGGCCCAGCTGGGCGATGGCCTCGTCCGCTCTACCTCGGCGAGGCGGGAATGCGCAGCGCGTTGACCCACAGCCGAGTGGCGGTGTCGATCAGTTCGTCCAGCTCGCCGCGGTCGTCGCCGAGGGCCTCGCGCTCGACGAAGTAGCCGAAGCCGAGCCGGCTGATCATGCCGGACAGCGCACGAGCGGCGAGCAGTGGATCGAGTTCGGCGTCCGCGAGCCCTCGCCGTTGCAGGTTCTCGATGCTGCGGGCGTTGCGCCGAATGAACGCGTCGCCGCGCTCCTGCCTGAGCACCCGGAACTCCGGGTCGATGTTGGCGACCTGCTCGAGCAGGCCCATGAGCTTCGCGTTGCGCTTGTACGCCTCGAAGTAGGCCCGGTTGCTCGCCGCGATGATCGCGGCCGGGTCGTCCTCCGCCGCCACATGCGGCATGCCGGGGTGCATCATGTCCTCCTGCGCGAGCTCGAGGACCGCAGCGAAGATCTCCTCCTTGCTCGCGAAGTAGGTGTAGAAGGTTCCCGCGGAGCACTTGGCCGCCTTGGTGATGTCGATCAGCCGGGTGTCGAGGTAGCCCGACTTCTCGAACACCCTGCGGGCGGCGGCGATCAGGGCCGACCGCGTGCGCAATCCACGCTCGGTGGCGGGAAGCTCACGCAGCAACGAGGAGCGGGCCATCGATGGTGGCAAGTCCTCGCGGTCGTCGTCGGGAGCGGAGCGTGACATGGATGTATTTATACGTCACCTGGTGTAGCGTGCGTTCGCATCCGTGCGCGCCGGCGCACCACGACCACAGGAGGTGAGACCCATCAACGCTCCGTCAGCACGGGTTCTCTCCCCCGCAGCGGTTCGCCCGGTATAGGACACCCGCGAGAGAGCGCCCATTCGGCAGTCCCGAAAGGCCCTTTCATGTCAGATTCCCCGTCACCGTTCGATCACTCCGCCGTCGTCGGCACCCTCCGAGCGGCCGGTTGCGTCTTCGCGGAGGACGAGGCGCGCCTGCTCCTGACCGCCGCACGCTCCCCCGCCGACCTCGCGGCCATGCTCGAGCGCCGCGTTGCCGGAGTACCGCTCGAGCAGGTGCTCGGCTGGGTCCAGTTCTGCGGCCTTCGCATCACGGTCGAACCCGGAGTCTTCGTGCCGCGCAGGCGAACCGAGTTCCTCGCCGAATGCGCCGCCACCCTCGCGCGGTCGAACGCCACCGACGGTCGGTCTCCTGTGGTCGTCGACCTCTGCTGCGGCTCGGGCGCCGTCGGCGCCGCCCTTGCCGCGACACTCGATCGAATCACCCTGTACTCCAGCGACATCGACCCCGCGGCCGTCGCCTGCGCGCGGCGCAACCTCCCGGGCAGTCCGGTCTGCGAGGGCGATCTCTACGACCCGCTGCCGGACACCTTGCGGGGTCACGTGGACGTGCTCGTCGTCAATGCCCCCTACGTCCCGACCGACTGCATCGAACTGATGCCGCCGGAGGCCCGACTGCACGAGTCGCGGGCCGCGCTCGACGGCGGGTCCGACGGCACGGTCGTCCAGCGGCGCGTCGCGGCGGGAGCGCCCGCCTGGTTGGCCCCGGACGGGTACCTGCTGATCGAAACCAGCGAGACGCAGGCCGCGCTGACCGTGGCGGCGATTGCCGACGTCGGGATGGTGCCGCGGGTTTCACGTCGCGACGACCTCGGTGCGACGGTCGTGATCGCGGCGATGCAGTAGTCGATGTGATCGAGGGCCAGGTGACGCAACGCCGGACACGCGGCTTCGCACAGCCGATGCCCCCGGGGATCGAGTAGTCGACTACGCGTGTCCGTGCGAGAACGCGCTCCTACGCTGGCGTTGTCCCACACAGCCCCGGGCCGTCGACGGTGATCGATCCCGGACTCGGAATCGAGTACCCGTCGCGCAGCCCTCGATCAGCAGAAGAATCTCGAAGTCAGGACACTGTGATGTTCACGAACACGCGATCGCTCGCCTGCATTCTGCCCCCCGATCTGCTACTCACGCTGGCACGGGAAATGACACCCGAACAGCGGCTGACTGCCCTCCGCACCTTGGACGTGGATCAGAGCTTCCGTCTGGCCCGCGCGGAAGTGGCCGGCAGGCAGGGTACTCAACCTGGGCTGACCCTCGCCGCACCCGCGGGGGGAGCCCCGCAACGCGCGATCTACGACCAACACCACTCGACGGCAACAACATTGGGGACCCTGATGCGCGGCGAAGGCCAGCCTCCCGTCGCAGATGTCTCCGCCAATCAGGCGTACGACAACTTCGGCGCGACGTACAAGTTGTACTGGGAAGTGTTCCACCGCGACTCGATCGACGGCCAGGGAATGCCGATCGCCGGACTCGTCCACTTCGGCTCCCACTACGACAACGCCTTCTGGGACGGCCGGAGCCACATGTACTTCGGCGACGGGGACGACCAGCTGCTGACCGACACCACAAAGGGTCTCGACGTGATCGGACACGAACTGACCCACGGCGTCACCCAGTACGAAGTGAATCTGATCTACTCGGGACAATCGGGCGCGCTGAACGAGTCGATCTCGGATGTATTCGGCTCCCTCGTCAAGCAGTACCACCTGTCCCAGACGGCCGATCAGGCCGACTGGTTGATCGGCTCCGACATCGTCGGGCCTGCGCTGGCTCCCGCACTTCGCTCGATGAAGGCGCCCGGCTCGGCCAACCCACACGACAACCAGCCCGCGGTCATGACCGACTACGTCCAGACCGCCTCGGACAACGGCGGCGTCCACACCAATTCCGGCATACCGAACCACGCCTTCTACGTCGTGGCGACCACGCTTGGCGGGCAGGCATGGAAGTCAGCCGGGTCGATCTGGTACGACGCCCTGGCCGACCCCGGCCTCAAACCCAATGCGACCTTCGCCGCCTTCGCCAAGATCACCCTGAAGCAGGCCCGCGTCCGCTACGGGGCGACGAGCGCCGAGGTGACGGCCGTCAGGGCAGGGTGGGATGCCGTGAAGGTTCCCGTGCACTGACGGGTCTGCGGACTACGCTGAAACGATGTCGAATCCACCTGTGCGCGTCGAGTACCGCCGCAGCGGCGGCCTCGCCGGCATCGACATGACGGCCAGCGTCGATGTGCAGGACCTCCCCCTCGACCAGCAGCAACGCGTCACCGCACTCATGACCGACCCCGACGGCGACACTTCCTCCGCAGGCGTCGGCGGGGTACCCGATCGGTTCAGCTACGAACTGGCCGTCAGCGACGGCGACCGGACGTGGACTCATCACTGGACGGAATCGCAGGTCCCCGAGGCCGTCAGGCCCCTGCTGGCCGCGTTGGGCGATCGCGCGCATCCTGCGCCGCCCCGCTGACAGCCACCGGACCTGCCGGGCGTCGACATCTCGCCCTCGGCCACGGACGCCGACAGGCCCCGGTC
>NZ_JBHZAH010000116.1:0-15602 GCF_042754225.1 Rhodococcus sp. NPDC059234 | reverse complement strand
TCGTGTCTCTCGCCCGGGGGCGGAGTCGGTGTCCGTGTCGCTCTGACTCGACAAAAGTTACGCGACGACCCACACCACGTCAAATCGCCTGGTCAGAGCGCTACGGAGCGCGAGAACCTCGATGCTGCGCCGAACGCCGGCCCCGATATCCCCGCGACCGCAGGCACCGGACAGTAGGAAGGACGTCATGACGTCCCGATTCACCGCAGCAATGGGCACGGTCCTTGCCGGACTCGATCTCAAGGAAATGGACCCCGCGCTGCTGAGCTTCGCCATTTCGCACAAGGCGGCCGAGCTCCGGGCGTCGAGCGATCTGTTCACCGACGCTCTCGAGCTGGCCGCGTTCGCCCATCGCAACGACGTCCGGAACCCCGACAAGGAGGGTCGCGGTCAGCCCTACATCGGTCATCCCTTCCGCAACGTCCTCCGGCTCCTGCGGTACGGGTGCGCCGACGGTCCGACTCTGTGCGCCACCGCGCTGCACGACACCGTCGAGGACTGCCCCACCGAGATCATCTCGCTGTTCGACGGCCCGCGTGCCCCCGCGCTCGACGAGGCGGGCGCGCGGACCAGGGCCCTCGAGCTGATCGCCGGGCACTTCGGGGACCGGACCTCGTCCCTGGTCGCGGCGGTGACCAACCCACTTCCCTCGGGCTCGGCCGAGGATCGACACCTGGTCTACGCGAACCACGTCACGAGTGTGATCGGGCGGCCGCGCGTGTTCCTGGTGAAGTTCGTGGACTTCGTGGACAACGCGGGCAGTGTCCAGTACGTGCAGGACGAGTCGAGGCGTCAGCGCCTGTCCGCCAAGTACCGCCCACTGGTCCCCGCGTTCAGGTCCGTACTCGACGCCGTGGAGAGGGATCTACCGGTGCCCGCCGACGGACTGGTTCAGATCCGTGGACACCTCGACCGGATCGCGGATCGGCTCGGCTAGTTCGGTCGGCCGATCGGTCTCGCGTCCGATGCGCAGCCCTATCTCGGTCGGCGTTCCAGGCGGCCGCGGGACTCGGCGCGCAGCTTCAAGAGGTAGAGGCCGGAGATCGAGGCTGCAATGAGCCACAGCACGGCCGTCGCGACGTCGAGTGCGTAGACGCCGAAGGCGGCGCCCACGAGGCTCGCGACGAACACGCACGCGCACAGCGTCTTCTGGACTGGAGGGGGGAGCGTGGTCATCTTCAACACCTACTCGGAGACGATCTGCAGACTCGACTACATACGATCCGCACGAGAACCCGCCGTTTGCGGTGGCGCTCGCGCACCGGGCCCGGAGTTGCGTACTTCCGTGCTCGCTGTCCATATTCGCGTCGAAGGCTAGCGTCGCTCCGCCATTTCGTGTGCGAGGCGCGGCGACGTTTGTCGGAATTCTGCCGAAATCGCCGTTCGGCCGGCGGATCGTCGACCACCTGCGGGACGCAAGGGGCCCCGCCGATCTGGTGATCGGCGGGGCCCACTCGTCCGGCGCGGTCTACTCCGCGATCTCGACCATCTCGTAGTCGGCGACCCTGCCCGCCAGCACTCGAAGGTGGTCGTCGGCGCTGCCGAGGGTGTGCCCGATCGCGGTCAGCCGCGACACGTAGTGGCCCACCGGGTACTCGGCGGTCATGCCGATTCCGCCGTGCATCTGGATGGCCTCGAGCCCGATGTGCCGAGCCGCACGGCTGACCTGCAGCTTGACGCGCGAGGCGATGGTCGTGTCGACGATGCCGTCGGCCAGGGACATGGTGGCGTACAGGCTCATGCTGCTCGCCAGTTCCAGCTCTACGTACATGTCGGCTGCCCGCTGGGTCAGGGCCTGGAACTTGGCCAGCGGCACCCCGAACTGCTTGCGCTGCTTGAGGTAGTCCGTGGTCAGGCGCAGCGCCTCCCCCATCGCACCGACGGCCTCGGCGCACAGCGCGGCCTGTGCGCGAACCTGCGCACCGACGATCGCGGCCGAGGCATCGCCGCCGTCGCCGAGCGGCTGCGCCGTCGCCTCCGCGAGCTCGATCTGCGCACCGCGCAGACCGTCGTGGGTGGCGTAGGACTTGCGGACCACGCCCGCCGCGTCGGCGTCGACCAGGAACAGGCCCACTCCGCCGTCCGGCAGGGTCGCGCTGACCACGAGGGTGCCCGCGCAATCTCCGTGCAGCACGGGGTTCTTGGTGCCGGTGACGGTCCAGCCGTCGCCGGTGCGCGTGGCGGCGGTGGCGACCTGCTGGTTCGGCCAGCGGCTGCCCGGCTCGTCGTGCGCGAACGCGAGCAGGGTGTCCCCCTCGGCGACGCCGGGCAGGATCTTGGCACGCTGCTCGGCGCTGCCGGCCTCGGCGATCAGGCCGCCGGGGACGAGCACCGCGTCGAGGAACGGCTCGGGCGCGAGCGACCGACCGATCTCGTTCATCACGGTCATCGTCTCGACCGGGCCTGCGCCCATGCCGCCGTCCTCCTCGGAGAAGGGCAGCCCGAGCAGACCGATCTCGGCGAGCTTGCCCCACACCTCGGTGCTCCAGCCCTGACCGGTGGCGGTGACGGCGTTGCGCTTCTCCGCGTCGTAGCTGCGGCTCAGCAGCTCACGGGTCGTGTCGCGCAACATGACCTGTTCGTCATTGAGTTCGAAATCCATGGCAGCTACTCACAATCCGAGAATCGAGGAGGAAATGATGTTGCGCTGAACCTCGCTCGACCCGCTGTAGATGGACACCTTGCGGAAGTTCAGGAAGACCGGGGCACTGCGCTGCGCCCACCCGGGAGAGGCGATCTCGTCGCCGCCGTCGAACGGCAGCGAGTCCGGGCCCGCGACGTCCATGAGGATCTCGGTGGCGGCCTGCTGCAGTTCCGAGCCGCGCAGCTTGAGCAGCGAGGACGCGGGGTTCGGCTTGCCGTCCGCCGAGCTGGCGACGACGCGGAGCTGGGTCAGTTCGAGCGCGAGCAGATCGTTCTCCAGCTCGGCCAGCCGCGCGGCGAACAGCGGGTCCTCGAGCAGGGTGCCCTCGCCGATCTTGGTCTGCGCCGCATACTTCTTGGCCTTGGCGAGCTTGGCCTTGCTCGAGCCGACCCGGGTGACGCCGGTGCGCTCGTTGCCGAGCAGGAACTTCGCGTAGCTCCAGCCGGCGTTCTCCTCGCCGACGAGGTTCTCGGCCGGGACCCGCACGTCTTCGAACCACACCTCGTTGACCTCGTAGCCGCCGTCGATCAGCTTGATCGGACGGACCGTGATGCCGGGCGTCTTCATGTCGATCAGCAGGAAGGAGATGCCGGCCTGGCGCTTCGGCGCGTTCGGATCGGTGCGCACCAGGCAGAAGATCCAGTCGGCGTGCTGGCCGAGCGTGGTCCACGTCTTCTGGCCGTTGACGATGTAGCTGTCGCCGTCGCGGACCGCGCGGGTCTTGAGCGAGGCGAGGTCGGAACCGGCCTCAGGCTCGGAGAATCCCTGGCACCACCAGATGTCGAGGTTCGCGGTGCCCGGAAGGAACTTCTCCTTCTGCTCCTGCGAGCCGAATGCCGCGATGACCGGGCCGACCATGTCGGCGTTGAACGCCAGCGGATCCGGCACCGACGCGAGCTGCATCTCGTCGAGCCAGAGGTGCCGCTGGACCGGAGTCCAGTCCTTGCCGCCCCACTCGGCCGGCCAGTGCGGCACGGCGAGGCCGTTGGCGTTGAGGATTTGCTGCGTGGTGACGAAGTCCTCGCGCGTGAGCTCCCCGCCGCCGCCGGCGGCGCGCTCACGGATGTCCGCCGGGATCTGCGTGGTGAAGAACGTGCGCATCTCGTCGCGGAACGCGAGTTCCTCGTCGGTGAGTTTCAGGTTCATTGTGTGCTTTCTGTGTCAGATCGAGGCCGGTGGCGAGGCCGAGCGAGCCGGTCAGCGCGAACTCTCAAAACTAAGCGCTCGCTCATTATCTAAGCGCATGCTTATACTCGTCTGGCAGGCGGTCGTTGTCAAGGCTCCGACGGGACGAAAGGCGCAGGTGAGCATGTCGAGAACCGAAGCCCCACCCGACGCGACGGGTACCGCCGTGGTCAGCACCTCGAAGGCGGCCGCCCGGATCCGCGCCGCCGCGGTGGAGGCGTTCGCCGAGAACGGATACGGCGGCACCACCACCCGCGACATCGCCGCGCGCCTCGGCCTCAGCCCGGCAGCGATGTACCCGCACTACAAGTCGAAGGAAGAACTCCTCTACGCCATCAGCTACGAGGGGCACCAGCGGTGCATCGAGGTCCTCACCGAGGCCGATCCGACCGGCGAGAGTCCCACGGTCCGGCTGCGGTCGGTGGTCGGCGCCTTCGCTGGCTGGCATGCCACCCACCACGCGCGCGGCCGGGTGGTGCAGTACGAACTGACCGCCCTCTCCCCCGAGCACTACCGCACCGTGATCGGGTTGCGCCGCGACGTGAGCCGGATCGTCAAGCGGATCGTGCGCGCCGGCGCCGAGGACGGATCGTTCGTCGTCCCGGACATCGAGGGCGTGAACCTCGCCATCAACTCGCTGTGCGTCGACGTGTGCCGCTGGTTCCCCAGCGGCGGCCTCACCGACCCCGACGCGGTCGCCGAGTTGTACGGCGAACTGGCCCTGCGGCTGGCGGGCGCGCGCTGACGTCTGTCAGCCGTCGCGCCCCGGCCGGGTGCGCAACGCGAGGATGTCCCCGTGCAGCAGGTTCTGGTAGCTGATCATCAGCTCGTCGACACCACCGATCTGGTCGCCGACGAAATGGATGTTGTCCGCGGACAGTTCGCGACTTCCCGACCGCGCGATCAACTCGTCGATCCGTGAGTCCAGGCTCATCGTGCGCTGGACCGCCGCCATCGACTGCAGCTGATCCTCTGCCGCCGCGAGGAGGTCGCCGATCCGCGCCAACGCCGCCACCCGGTCGACGAGCTGGTCCCAGACCGGCACCAGAGCCCGCTGCCTAGCCCTGATCTGGGTGCGGGCGGCCTCGGTGCGGGCGGCGTTCGACGCCGCGAACAACTCCCCACCGATCCCCCGCAGCGCGACCGCGTCCACCGCGATCTGCGTCAGCTCGTCGTCCAGGTCGAGCTGAACCCGCTGAACCGCGAAGTACTCGGAATGCCAGGCCGCGGAACCGTCGATCCGGTCGAACAGGGTGCCCGCGAGGAACAGCAACGCGTCGAATCGGTCCGCGAACCCGTCGCCGGGCTGACCTCCCACGCCACCGAGCGCCTCCGCCGCACGACGGCCCATCGCCGCCCACGGAGTTCGCTCGGTGAGCCCCGCAAGCCGGTCCGCGGCCGCGGCCAGCGCGGCGGAGGTCGCCTGATCCGCGGGTCCGCGGCCCTCGTTCAGCGGCGCCGGGGTTCGTTGCAGCGCCGCGAACAACGCCTCCCGCTGCGCCAGTTCCAGGTGCACGCCGTCGCGGCGGTCGCGCCGGATCGCGCGCACCCCGTTCGCGTGATGGCGCGGCGAGTGCACGAAGCTCGAGCGGGCGGCCTGCAGACGTCGTCCGAGTTCCCCGGCCCGGTGGGCGGTCAGCGCCTGCATCGCGCCGGGACGCATGCCCGCGACCTTGCGCTCGAGCCGGAGGTAGTCGTCGGTCAGCAGGCGCAGGGCGCCGAACCCCCCGATGTCCGGCATTCCGCGGCCGGCCGCGCGCCGAGCGGCGAGCACCGCCCGAGTCGACTCGTCGAGATATCCGGCCCCGATCAGCAGCGCGGCCCCGGCGGACAGTTCGCGGCGAACCCCGATCGGCGACGCGGTGTCACCGATCCGCGCCTCCTCGCACCACGTGCGCACCTGCGCGGTGATACGGGCGCGCCGCTGGGCGGCGTTCTCCGCCGCGGCCGGCGTGTTCGTGCCGTCGGACATGTGGCCTCCCCTGCTGGACCTTCTACAGCACCACTGTTCCAGAAGTTCGGCGACCACGGCCACGTCGCATGGCGTCGACCCGGTCAACGGACAACCGATGACCGCCTGCCGGAATCGAACACATCCCGGGGGCGTGGTCCGACCGGTTTGTCCGCTACCGTGCTCTCTCGTCATCCACGAAGGGGGAACCGATCCATGAACGCCCGTCTGTTCGCCGCCGGCCTCGCCGGCTGCGCCGCCATCGCCGTTGCCGCGCCGGCCACCGCAGCCGCCTCGACGGTGTCCGACTTCCTGCCGCCCGAGATCGTGGCGCTGATCCCGGCCGGCTCGGCCGACGCGATCGCGCCGCTGCTCCCGCCTGCTCCCGCTCCTGCTCCCGCGCCGGCACCCGCCCCGCCGCAGGCCGCGCCGGTGGCACCGCCCGCGCCCCCCGCCCCCGCCCCGGCACCCAAGCCGAACCGGACCTACAAGAACTGCACCGAGGTCCGCAACGCCGGTGCCGCACCGCTGTACCGCAACGACCCCGGGTACGCCCCGCACCTCGACCGCGACAACGACGGCATCGCCTGCGAGTGACATTTTCGATGCGCGACGCCCCCGCCGACGACGGGGGCGTCGTGCGTCGTGGACCGTCACATGGCGTCGACGCCGGTCAGCGCCCGCCCGATGATGAGCTTCTGGACCTGGCTGGTGCCCTCGTACAGCGTGAGCACCCGCGCGTCGCGCAGGTACTTGCCCACCGGGTACTCGTCGATGAACCCGTAGCCGCCGAACACCTGCAGGCAGTCGTTGCTCACCCGCACCGCGGCCTCGCTCGCGGCCAGCTTGGCCATCGACGACGGCACGGCCAGCTCCTTGGAGCTCGCGCCGGCGTCGACCATGCACGCCGCCCGCCAGGTCAGCAGGCGGGCGGACTCGATGGCGACCGCCGAGTCGGCGAGCAGTTGCTGCACCAGCTGCTTGCCGGCGATCGGTCCGCGGAACTGGGTGCGTTCGGTGGAGTACTGCACCGCCGCGTTCAGAGCGGCCTGGGCGACGCCGACACTGCCCGCGGCGACCGAGATCCGTCCCTTCGCCAGCGCCGCCATCGCGATGCCGAAGCCCTTGCCCACCTCGCCGATGCGCGCCGAGTCCGGCACCCGCACGTCCTGGAACGAGAGCGCGGCGGTGGACTGGCCCCGCAGGCCGAGCTTGCCGTGCAGGATCTTCGCCTCGAATCCCTCCGTGTCCGTGGACACCAGGAATGCCGTGATGCCGCGCGAGCCGTCGTCGGAGGTGCGGGCGAACACCAGCGCGACGTCCGCCCAGGTGCCGTTGGTGATGAACATCTTCTCGCCGGAGAGCACCCAGTCGTCGCCGTCGCGGCGAGCCCGGGTACGCAGCGACCCGGCGTCCGACCCGCTGTCGGGTTCGGTGAGGGCGAAGCAGCCGAGGGAGTGGCCGCTCGTCAGGCGCGGCAGCCACTGCTGCTTCTGCTCCTCGGTGCCGTGGGTCGCGATTGTCTTGGTGACCAGGCCGAGCGAGACGGACACGATGCCGCGCACCGAGGAATCGCCGCGGCCGAGTTCCTCGGTGACCAGCACGTAGGACAGCATGTCGACCTCGGTGCCGCCGTAGCGCTCGTCGATGGTCAGGCCGAGGAATCCGAGCTCACCGAGCCTGGCGACGATGTCGAGGTCGACGGACTCACGCCGGTCCCATTCCTGGATGTGCGGGACGATCTCCGCGTCGACGAACTCCGCGGCGAGCGCCCGGATGCTCTGCTGCGTCTCGGTAAGCCTGAAGTCCATGACTCATCCCTCTCGTCCGACGTGCAGATCTACGGGGCGGGTCCCCCGGTCGCGCAACGACATTCCGAGTTCGGCCCGCGTCCGCAGCCAGGCACTGGCCCGGTAGCGGGGATCGCCGGTGTACTCGAGCAGGCCGTCGAGGATGCGCACGACCAGCCTCGGTCCGTGCGCGTCGCCCAGTTCGAGCGGACCGCGCGGATAGCCGAGTCCGAGGCGGGCGCCGAGGTCGATGTCGGCCGGGTCGGCAAGGCCGGTCTCGGCAATCGCACTGCCCACGTTGACGATCGACGCGATCAGCCGCTGAGCGACGGGTGCCGGACCGTCCGCTGTGATCGTGACCCGCCGCCCGGTCGCCGCCAGCGCCCGGGCCGCCGCCGCACCGATCGCCGCGTCGAGCATGGCAGGCACCACCACGGTCAGTCGCTCCCCCGCGACGCTCAGCGGGTCGACGCCGATCGTGTGCGCCGGGTTCACCCCGGCGGCCAGCGCGGCACGGTAGGTGGGGGTGCCGACCGGCGAGACGATCGACACCGCGTGCTCGGTGGGTTCCGTCAGCACCCGAACGCCGCTCGCCCGCAACAGCTCCGCGAGGGCGGTGTCCTCGTTGACGTACACCACGACGGCGGCGGGATCGGCGTCGATCGAGGGTTCGTCCGGAACCTGCTGGATGCCCCCGTCGTACCGATAGAAGCCGGCACCGGTCTTGCGGCCCAACAGGTTTCCACTCAGCCTCGTCGCGGTGACGGTGGACGGCCGGAGCCTCGGATCGCCGTAGAATCCCGCGAAGACGGTCTCGAGCACCGGATGCGAGACATCCAGTCCGGTGAGGTCCATCAGTTCGAACGGTCCCATCTTCAGCCCGACCGTGTCGCGGGCGATGCGATCGATGTCGACCGGTTCGGCGACGGTCTCCGAGAGCACCTGCAGCGCCTCGGTCGGCAGCCCGCGGCCGAGGTGGTTGACCAGGAACCCGGGGGTGTCCTTCGCCAGCACTCCGGTGTATCCGAACAGCCTCACCACTCGCCGCGCAACGGCGACGGCCTCGGCTCCGGTGCGCAGTCCCGGCACGATCTCGACCAGGCGCATCAGCGGCACCGGGTTGAAGAAGTGCAGTCCGACGAGCCGCTCCGGGCGGTCCAGCACCGCCGCGATCGCGGTGATCGACAGGGAACTGGTGTTGCTCGCCAGGACGGCGTTGGGCGTCGCGGTCTCGAGTTCGGCGAAGATCGCCTGCTTGACGTCCAACCGTTCGACGACGGCCTCGATCACCAGGTCCACATCCGGCCCGGGGGCGGTGGGCGCGGCACCGGCGCGGAGTCGCGCGATCGCGGCCTCCGCCTCCGCGTCGGTGCGCTGGCCCTTCTCCGCGGACCGGCGGATCATCGCCGTCACGAACTCCAGCCCGGCGTCGACCGCGGATTCGACGCCGTCGGTGAGTTCCACCTCGATGCCGGCGGTCACCGCGACCTGCGCGATGCCGCGCCCCATGGCCCCGGCGCCGATCACCCTCATTCGCCTGATCGTCATGTCGCGGCCCGACCGTCCGCCTCGACGACAACCGTTGACTCAGTCATGCCACCCACGGTTGCACGCCCGCTCGCCCCCGTCCACCGAACCCCGAATCCGAAGCGGCGGGCCAGTTCCTCACCGTCGATCTCTCGGATTCACGGCGGGGTCGCGGCGCACCACGAGCCAGCCCCCGAGTCCACTGCACGGACACCCCTGACAGTGGGCGTATCGCACCGATGAACGACGCACCGCGGTCGTTGAACAACCCTGGCGAACAACCCAGGAGCATCGGCACCACAACGCATTCCCCAGTTGGGCACGGTCCCTCGAATCATCAGTAGCACAACCCTTTTTCGACAACCCACAACCGACCTCGCGTCAGGCGTACCGACACGGCGCAGCGTTGAGCCACGCAGCGTCCCGACGTCGACGCACGTGGCGGCACTGTAAGACCGGGTCAGCCTCCGAGTCCGTGGCGGCGGCCACGTTGCCCTGGCCCTGCGTTCGTGGCGGCCGCCCGCGGGCGACGGTTCGGTATTCTCAATTGGACCCGACAGGCAGGGCTTGACGAGCACGGATCCAACGAAGGTGGGGTTGGCATTGAGTTCGGTATCGGCTCACGACGGGGCCGCGGACGATCGACGCGAGCCCGAGCCGGACGGGGTGACCACACGGCCGCAGCCTCCGTTCGATCTGCGCACCCGCGTCGCGACCTACCTCGGGGACGCCAATCCCGAAGTCGCCGTACTGCATTTGACTCTGTTGCAGATCGGGCGGATGGTCGAGGCTCCGGCCCGGACCCTGCTCGCCGGTGACGGACTGGAGATGTCGGAACGATGGGTGCTGGTGGCGTTGCTGTTCACCGAGCCACCGCATGCACTGAGCCCGAAAGATCTCAGCACACTGGTCGTGCAGACCACCAGTGGGATGTCGAAGACCTTGCGTCGCCTCGAGCGCGGCGGCTTCGTGCTGAGCGAACCCGACCCCGCCGACGGCCGCAGCAAACGCGTCAAGCTCACCGACGCCGGTGAACAACTTGCCCGCAAGCACTTGGTCACATCGACCGACTACTGGCAACGACGGCTTGCTCACCTGCCCTCTGACCAGGTGGCTGCCCTGGCCGACGCCGCCTGGACGTTACTGGCCTTGGTGGATCCGTCATTCGAACCGGGCCCCCCGCCGGCGCGTGGAGATCGTTGATCGCGGCCCTCTCACCGGGGTCGCGCCAGACCCGAGAAACACCCGACCGGGTTGGCAGTTCCGGTGCCCTCTGCGTCGCGGCCGAGCGGGATCGTCAGAAGGTCCGCGAGATTTCCCAACGAAGGCAAGCCTGCGAGATTGCGGTACGACCCAGCCCTGACGTCCGGCGCGGGCGGCCGACTGCCTGACGACCACGCCTGTCGGATCCCAGTTGCGCCGACTGTTGACCCGAAGTGTCGCCCCTGTTAGCGTCCCAGGACGCTAACTCGACAAGGGGTCACATGCTCACTCACGCCTACGATCCGCGGGCGGAATCACACCGAATCCCACACGCGGTTTGTCATCGATGCTTCGGGGCGGTGCGATCGCGGCACTGCCGGCGACACGTTCGTACCCCTCCGCACAACCGTTTGACCTGCACGAGGGCTGTCCGCGGTCCGAACGATGAACATCTGGACGCACAGCCCCCGCCAAAGCCGTTGAGATGACGCACGCGCTGCGCGTCCATTGCCCGATCTCGCGCGTGGACGGCGCGGTCACCCACCCGAGCCGAAAGGCGCTCCCACACGTTCCCGAGCCTCCGGGCCCGGCGCCGAGGGGCCACCCGCCTCGATGACGCGGGCTTGTGAATCGGCATCCAGATTCGGCCTGGCAGAACGGATCACGAATGAAGTTGATGTACGTCGTGTGGGGATCACGCCTGGCCGATTCGCTGCTGAGCAAGGATCTCCACCAACGGCTGGCCGCTGTGGGCGCGACCGGCCTGCAAGTGAACACCGACGTTTCGCAGGCCCTCCCGCGCCTGGCGACGTACGACCGCCCGCTCGGCGCGGTCGTCAGCGTATGGACACGCGAGAGCGCCACGGCTGTCACTGAATTGATCTCATCAGTAGGCGACAACCTTGCCGGATGGCTGGTTCAGGAGGGCGGTCCGCTGCCACCGCCGGCAACGGGCAGCGGCGTTCGTGTGGATGCACTCTCGAACATTGCGCTGTTGCGGATTCCCGAGGGGATGCATCGCCTGGAGTGGTTCCGTCGCTGGGAGGACCACTGCACGGGCATTGGGATGAAGAACCACGCCACCTTCGGTTATGCGCAGAACACCGTTGTCGGACCGTTGGTCGAAGGGTGCCGAGTCGGTGCGATCGTCGAGGAATTGCCCCCGACGGCCGCGCTGACGGGTGCGCCTGCACTCTGTGGCGATTCGCGTGACGGTCTCGAGCAGCGTGCCGCACGCATGATCCAGAGTTTCGCTGTCTTCGGAGCCGGCGCCAACGTGGATGTGATCCCGACGAGCCGGTACGCATTCGATTTGCCGACGTCGCGAAGAAACCGACTCTCGCCCGGGACCACCGGCGGGCGACTGCCCCTTCCCACCGACCCACCGATGTCGGGCCGATTCCTCACCCCAGTCAGGAACAGCCCGGCAATGTTGAAAGGAAACCCATGAAGACCTACGTCATCACCGGCGCCGCATCCGGGCTCGGCGCGGCCACCAAGGCCCGACTGGAAAGAGAAGGCCACCGAGTCATCGGCGTGGACCTGCACGACACCGACGTGAACGTGGACCTGAGCACACCCCGGGGGCGCGCCGAGGCGATCACGGCAGTCACCGAGATGGCTGGAGGGAAGATCGACGGCTTCGCTCCGTTCGCAGGCCTGGCCGCCGCCACAGGCAGGCAGGCGCGGCCGCTCATCGCGGTCAACTACTTCGGCGCGATCGAGTTGCTCGAGGCACTGCGGCCGCTGCTCGCCAACGGCGAGAGCCCCTCAGTCGTGTTGATCAGCTCGAATTCGACTACCAGCCAGCCGAACTGGCCTACAGAACTCGCCGAAGCATGTCTGGCCGGTGACGAGGAGGGCGCAAACACAGTGGCCGATTCTCTCGGCGACCTCGCGACGATTCACGCGTACCCGGCGACAAAAGCGGCGCTCGCGTACTACGCCCGCACCAAGTCCGCTGAGTACATCGCGCAAGGTATCCGGCTCAACGCGATTGCGCCTGGCCTCATCGACACCCCGATGACGCGGGAAGGCCGGAAGGATCCACTGACCGGCGAGGCCATGGAGCAGTTCTTGGCCACCATCCCGGCCGGTCGCGGCGGCCGGCCGGAGGAAATCGCCTCGGCGGTGTCGTACCTGCTGGGACCCGAGTCGACGTACTTCGTCGGCTCGGTCGTCTTCGTCGACGGCGGCACGGACGCCGCCTTCCGCGGCAAGGACTGGCCGAAGGTCTGGCAGATCGACATGTAATCCGGCACCGGATGCGACCGAGGGTCGGGGGGAACGCGGGCTCCGGGATGCGCCCACCCACAGCGTCACCGCATCCCGGACGTGTCGGCCGCCGTCATGGCATCGCCCCGAGCACGAGCCCGGCCGAGGTGCTTCTCGGGCGGGGCTCGTGTTCGAGCAGTGGCGCGGCGACCGTGGGCGCGACAAGAGCGTCGGGCTCGCACTCGGAGCGGTCTGCGACAACCCACCGGGCCCACCGGTGCTAACGTCCGGAAGCTATGACCTACGTGGCGCTGGTCCGACACGGTGAGACCGACTGGAACGCCGAGCGTCGGCTGCAGGGTTCCTCGGACATCCCCCTCAACGACACTGGGCGCGCGCAGGCTCTGGCCGCCGCCCGCCGACTCGGAGACCGACGTTGGGACGTCCTCGTCAGCTCGCCGCTCTCGCGAGCCGGCGAGACCGCCGAGATCATCGGTGCCCACCTCGGGCTGGAGCGGTCCGCGACCTACCCGGAACTGTCCGAGCGGCACTTCGGGGAGGCCGAAGGCGCGACCGACTACGAGATCTACGACCGGTGGCCGTACGGGGAGTATCCCGGCATGGAGCCCCACGCCGACGTCGCCGAGCGCGGGCTCCGGATTCTCGACGACCTCGCCGCACGCCATCGCGGCGCCTCGATCCTCGCGGTCACGCACGGTGGGCTGATCCGATCGGTCCTCGGCACCGTCCACTCCCGGCGGACACCGCGCATCCCGAACGCGTCGATCAGCTCGCTGCGCCACGACGAACACGGATGGACGGTCCTCACCATCAACGGGTTCGACGTGTCCGATCGTGCGACACTCGGGAGGTGAACGACACCCACCGTGGAGTTTCGCACCGGCGTCCATCGCGGCTGCTGCGCGTCGGCACCGTCATCTTCGCGAGCATGCTGTGGCCGGCGCCCCTCGCCGCCGCGGCAGCACCCGCGCCCGGACCCGCCGGCTGTGTGCCGTTCGGGACCGCTCAACTGCCGCCGGGTGCGCCGTCCGGCGGAGGCCGCGCCGGGCTGACGAATCTGCCGGTGTTCACCGGCGCGGCCGCCCCGTCGTCCGTCGAGGTTCGCACGCCGACCACCCAGTTCAACCGGTTCTGGGACTTCGCACTCGTCGGCCACGACCTGCTCGCCCGGCCGCGGGAGGTCGCAGGCACGGCAGAGCCCTGGCGGTACGTGCCGATGCCCGAGTGCATGCGCGGCCGGCTGGTGGGGATCTCGCTCGACGACGACGAGCTGGTCGCGATCGACGACAGCGGCTGGATGTACACGATGGACAACGCATCCCAGTTCCCGTTGCTGTGGAACTGGACCTCCGCGTGGGGCGCCCCGTTGTGGGCCGGGCCGGGCCGGCAACTGCCCGGGGAACGGCCGAACGGCTGGGCACTGAGCGTCTCGTCGCCGTGGGACAACCAGACGTACACCGACATCGCGGGACGGATCCACTTCGTCGGCTTCGGCAAGATGACGATGCTGCCCGCGCTGACCGGGGACGGCAGCCGCATCACCTACGCGGACCCGTGGCTACCCAACGACGACAGCTACGAGATCGGCGGGCCGCTCGGCGGGCGGTTCCGGGCCGAGTCGCTGTCCGCGGCCGGATCGACCACCTTCGTGATGAACAGGTACGGCGACATGTACACCCGCACCTTCGATTTCGACTCGTCCGGATCGGACTCGATCTTCTTCCGCTACAGCTGGGACGACCAGTCCGGCAAGCCGACCGCGCCCAACCTCGTCGTCGAGACCCTCGACCGCAGCACCGCGGCGATCCAGCTGCCCGCGCCGGACTGGGTGCACCAGCCCAAGGTCCCCGGCGAGATCACCTCGGCGATCAGCGTGCACTCCCTCGGCCCCGGACCGAATCGGCGCGAGTTGCGGGTGGAGGGCCGCCGCGACGGTGAATCCGGTTTCTGGCACAAGGATCTCGAAGGTGGCGCGTGGGAGTTCACACCAACCGGCGCGGCCAGACTGGGCACCCCGGTCGAGAACGCGCCGACGGACCGCTCGGCCGACACCCTGGCCCCGCCGGCCCCCTGGCACCTGTCCACGACCCTGCCCGCCCGCGACGGCGCCATCGACGGGCAGACGCTGATCGACATCGGATTCCCGTACACGGTGGTGGACCCGAGACTGCTGGACGCGATCGGCCAGCAGGCACACCCGTCCGGCTACCGGCTGCGCGTGGACCACTTCGACCCGGCCGCCACCAGCCGGACGGCGACCGTGACCGCGCCGGACGGCACGGACATTCCGGTGGTGCTGCACACCGCCGACGGGCTGCGGATGACAGCACGCGGGCCGGGCCTCGACGCCGACCCGCGTCACCTCGTCGGCGCGATCGAGATCCCCTCCGAGGCGTACGCGGCCAGGGGATCGACTCCAGCGCTGGACGCGTTCGTGCGGGACTGGATGCGCGGCAAGCACATCGCGGCGATCACGCTCAGCGCCACCGACCACGACCTGGTGGTGCGTTGACATGAACACAGCCGCAACACGATTCACTGCCGCCACACTCGCCGCGCTCGCCCTCTCCGGGACCGCGGCCTGCTCGGACCCGGCGGACGAGGACCTGAACCTGCCCACCACCGACGAGATCGCGGCCCTGTTCACCGAGTGGAACGACGCCCTGGCCACCGGGAACCCCGAGACGGTCGCCGCGCTCTACGCGCCCGACGCGGTGCTCATCCCGACGGTCAGCAACGTCGTGCGTACCGATCACGCCGGCATCGTCGACTACTTCACAGGCTTCCTGCCCAGCAAGCCCAGCGCCGTGATCGAGCAGTCCGTCATCGACATCCTCGACGCCGACAACGCGATCGACACCGGGACGTACCGCTTCACGCTGCACAACGACGGTGGCACGGAGACCGTCGACGCCCGGTACACCTTCGTGTACCAGAAGCAAGACGACCAGTGGCTCATCGTGAACCACCATTCCTCCGAGATGCCCGAGCACTGATCCGACCCGGTCGGGGGGCGCCCCGCGCCGCCCCGACGACCCCCCCCGCCCCGTCCGAACACAGCCCCGCG
>NZ_JBHZAH010000115.1:0-15616 GCF_042754225.1 Rhodococcus sp. NPDC059234 | reverse complement strand
GCACTCGAATACCGAGTGCGGGCCCTGTCGTGGTTCGCGAGGTGATCAGGCCTTGGCGTTGACCAGTCCGTCGACGGAACCGATGAGGGTGCCCGCTCCGCCGGTGAGGTCGCTGATCGCGCTGGTGAAGGTGCTGATGGCATCGAGAGCGGTGGCGAATTCGGCCGAACCCATGGTGTTGCTCCTTGTGTAGTGCGTGTGGTTCTCGGTACGGGTGCAGTAGCTGCACCGCGTTCATTCGTAGTGGTTGGGCCGTCGCCGGTGCAACGAAATGTGGTGAAGATAACGAAAATGATTTTCGATAGTGATTCGTGTTCGCGGTCCACCTGAACGACTGGGGTGTGCGTCTCGTGACATAGACGGCGCGGCACCGATGCGCGCTACGCCACCGTTCAGTTTCAGTCCCGCTCTGCGAGGTGTCGCCATGGACCAGTCCGCTTCGAGCGCGCACGACGTGAGCGCGCTGCACGAGACCGCGCGGGGCTCGAGGTCGCTCGAGTCTTCCGTGCTCGGGCTGTTCCGGATCGTCGTGGGGTTCCTGTTCCTCGTGCACGGCACCGCAGACCTGTTCGGATTCCCGGTGACGCAGTGGAGTGGACACCGGGCGGCCTTCGCGAGTTGGCCGTACTGGTGGGCCGCGCTGATCGAACTCGTCGGGGGCTTCCTGGTCATGGTCGGGCTCGGAACCCGGGTTGCGGCGCTGATCTGTTCCGGCGCAATGGCGTACGCGTACTTCACGGTCCACCAGCCGCACGGCGCGCTGCCGATCCTCAACGGCGGGGAGCCGGCGGCGCTGTTCTGCTGGGCGTTCCTGCTCATCGCCGCCGCCGGCCCGGGTGCGTTCGCGGTGGGCTCGATGCTCCGAAGTCGCGGCCGGGAAGGTCGAGTTCCGGGGCGCCGACGTCGCCCGACTGTCGCGCACCCGCTTTGACCCCGGACCGCGCCGACGGGTATCGTGGATCGCTGTGCCCGGAGCATGCGGGCAAGTTCGAGCATTCGGTAGGCCAGCGAAAGCGGCTGACGCGAGTCGGCGTGCCCTGAAAAAGGTGGACTCCGGGTGCCGGACACGCCCGACCTCGGGTACGTGGAGGCGGGACGCAGAGCTCGACTAAAAGACGTTTGTAACAACACGAGGAAAGCCGGTCTATGCCAACCATCAACCAGCTGGTCCGCAAGGGTCGCCGCGACAAGGTCGCGAAGCTCAAGACCGCGGCCCTGAAGGGCAGCCCCCAGCGCCGCGGTGTGTGCACCCGCGTGTACACCACCACCCCCAAGAAGCCGAACTCCGCGCTCCGTAAGGTCGCGCGTGTTCGCCTGACCAGCTCGGTCGAGGTCACGGCCTACATCCCCGGCGAGGGTCACAACCTGCAGGAGCACTCGATGGTGCTCGTCCGCGGCGGTCGTGTGAAGGACCTCCCCGGTGTTCGCTACAAGATCATCCGTGGCTCCCTCGACACCCAGGGTGTCAAGGGCCGCAAGCAGGCCCGCAGCCGTTACGGTGCCAAGAAGGAGAAGAGCTAATGCCTCGTAAGGGCCCCGCTCCCAAGCGTCCGCTGATCGCCGACCCCGTCTACGGGTCGCCGCTGGTCACGCAGTTGGTCAACAAGATCCTGCTGGACGGCAAGAAGTCCACCGCCGAGCGCATCGTCTACGAGGCACTCGAGCAGGCGCGCGAGAAGACCGGCACCGACCCGGTCGTCACCCTCAAGCGCGCGCTGGACAACGTCAAGCCCGCCCTCGAGGTGCGCAGCCGCCGCGTCGGTGGCGCCACCTACCAGGTGCCGGTCGAGGTTCGTCCGGGCCGCTCGACCACCCTCGCCCTGCGCTGGCTGGTCACCTTCTCGCGTGCACGTCGCGAGAAGACCATGGTCGAGCGCCTCGCCAACGAGCTCATGGATGCCAGCAATGGCCTCGGTGCAGCCGTGAAGCGTCGCGAGGACACCCACAAGATGGCCGAGGCCAACAAGGCGTTCGCGCACTACCGCTGGTGATCTGACGCCGGGCGGCACCTCGCGTGCCGCCCGTGCGTTGTCACTGATGTGTCGGTTCCTCCCGGGCCGGCTGACAATACAAAAAGACGTGGTCCGCGAGGACCGACACGAGATACGAGCGGGGACAGTCCTGTGGCACAGGAAGTGCTGACCGACCTGAACAAGGTCCGCAACATCGGCATCATGGCGCACATCGACGCCGGCAAGACCACCACCACCGAGCGCATCCTGTTCTACACCGGTGTCAACTACAAGATCGGTGAGACGCACGACGGTGCGTCGACGACGGACTGGATGGAGCAGGAGAAGGAACGCGGCATCACGATCACGTCTGCCGCCGTGACCTGCTTCTGGAACAACAACCAGATCAACATCATCGACACGCCCGGCCACGTCGACTTCACGGTCGAGGTCGAGCGGTCGCTGCGCGTGCTCGACGGCGCCGTCGCCGTGTTCGACGGCAAGGAGGGCGTCGAGCCCCAGTCGGAGCAGGTGTGGCGTCAGGCCGCCAAGTACGACGTGCCGCGCATCTGTTTCGTCAACAAGATGGACAAGATGGGCGCGGACTTCTACTTCACCGTGCAGACCATCATCGACCGCCTCGGCGCGAAGCCGCTCGTTCTCCAGCTGCCGATCGGCGCCGAGGACGACTTCGACGGCGTCGTCGACCTGGTCGAGATGAAGGCCATCACCTGGCGCGGCGTGGTGCCGACCGGTGCCGAGCCGACCATCGAGGAGATCCCCGCGGACCTGGCCGACAAGGCTGCCGAGTACCGCGAGAAGCTGCTCGAGACCGTTGCCGAGTCCGACGAAGCTCTCATGGAGAAGTACTTCGGCGGCGAGGAGCTCACGATCGAGGAGATCAAGGGCGCCATCCGCAAGATGACGGTCAACTCCGAGCTGTACCCGGTGCTCTGTGGCTCCGCGTTCAAGAACAAGGGCGTTCAGCCCATGCTCGACGCGGTCATCGACTACCTGCCGAACCCGCTGGACATCGGTGAGGTCGAGGGCCACGCGCTGAACAACGACGAGGAGATCCTCACTCGCAAGCCGAGCAAGGACGAGCCCTTCTCCGCGCTGGCGTTCAAGATCGCGGCGCACCCGTTCTTCGGCAAGCTGACCTTCGTGCGCGTGTACTCCGGCCGTCTCGATCCCGGCCAGCAGGTGCTCAACGCCACCAAGGGCAAGAAGGAGCGCATCGGAAAGCTCTTCCAGATGCACGCCAACAAGGAGAACCCGGTCGACGAGGCCGTCGCGGGCCACATCTACGCGATGATCGGCCTGAAGGACACCACCACCGGCGACACCCTGTGCGCGCAGGACGCTCCGATCGTCCTCGAGTCCATGAGCTTCCCGGACCCGGTCATCCAGGTCTCGATCGAGCCCAAGACCAAGTCCGACCAGGAGAAGCTGGGCACCGCGATCCAGAAGCTGGCCGAAGAGGACCCGACCTTCAGCGTCGAGCTCGACGAGGAGACGGGCCAGACCGTCATCGGCGGCATGGGCGAGCTCCACCTCGACATCCTCGTCGACCGCATGCGTCGCGAGTTCAAGGTCGAGGCCAACGTCGGCAAGCCGCAGGTCGCGTACCGCGAGACCATCACCAAGACGGTCGACAAGCACGAGTTCACCCACAAGAAGCAGACCGGTGGTTCGGGTCAGTTCGCAAAGGTGATCATCGCGCTGGAGCCGTACATCGGCGAGGAAGGCGAGTCGTACACCTTCGAGAACAAGGTGTCCGGTGGCCGCGTCCCGCGCGAGTACATCCCCTCCGTCGACCACGGCGCGCAGGATGCCATGCAGTACGGCGTCCTCGCCGGCTACCCGCTGGTGAACCTCAAGCTGACGCTGCTCGACGGCGCGTACCACGACGTCGACTCGTCGGAAATGGCCTTCAAGGTTGCCGGTTCGCAGGCACTGAAGGAAGCCGCCCGCAAGGCCGGTCCGGTCATCCTCGAGCCGCTCATGGCGGTCGAGGTGACCACGCCCGAGGAGTACATGGGCGACGTGATCGGCGACCTCAACTCCCGCCGTGGCCAGATCCAGGCCATGGAGGAACGCAGTGGTGCCCGTGTCGTGAAGGCGCTGGTTCCGCTCTCGGAGATGTTCGGCTACATCGGTGACCTGCGGTCGAAGACCCAGGGTCGAGCGAACTTCTCCATGGTGTTTGATTCCTACGCAGAGGTTCCCGCGAACGTCTCGAAGGAAATCATCGCCAAGGCGACCGGCGAGTAACACCGGCTGGGAGCAAGACCGCTGGCGAGTTTTCACCAGCTGAGCACGACAGAAGTAACAACCAACCGCACTGCTGCATACCGCAAGCAACACAACAGGAGGCCATCAAGTGGCGAAGGCGAAGTTCGAGCGGACGAAGCCGCACGTGAACATCGGGACCATCGGTCACGTTGACCACGGCAAGACGACGCTGACCGCGGCCATCACCAAGGTCCTGCACGACAAGTACCCGGACCTGAACGAGGCCTCGGCCTTCGATCAGATCGACAAGGCGCCGGAGGAGAAGGCTCGTGGTATCACGATCAACATCTCCCACGTCGAGTACCAGACCGACAAGCGCCACTACGCGCACGTCGACGCGCCGGGCCACGCCGACTACATCAAGAACATGATCACCGGTGCTGCGCAGATGGACGGCGCGATCCTGGTCGTGGCGGCCACCGACGGCCCGATGCCGCAGACCCGCGAGCACGTGCTGCTCGCCCGCCAGGTCGGCGTGCCCTACATCCTCGTCGCGCTGAACAAGGCCGACATGGTCGACGACGAGGAAATCCTCGAGCTCGTCGAGATGGAGGTCCGCGAACTGCTGGGCTCGCAGGACTTCGACGAGGAGGCTCCGGTCGTGCCGGTCTCCGCGCTCAAGGCCCTCGAGGGTGACGAGAAGTGGGGCCAGTCGGTCCTCGACCTCATGCAGGCCGTCGACGACTCCATCCCGGACCCGGTCCGTGAGACCGACAAGCCGTTCCTCATGCCCGTCGAGGACGTCTTCACGATCACCGGTCGTGGCACCGTCGTCACCGGTCGTATCGAGCGTGGCGTGGTCAACGTCAACGAAGAGGTCGAGATCGTCGGCATCAAGGAGACGGTCACCAAGACCACCGTCACCGGCATCGAGATGTTCCGCAAGCTGCTCGACTCCGGCCAGGCGGGCGACAACGTCGGTCTGCTGGTCCGTGGCATCAAGCGCGAAGATGTCGAGCGTGGCCAGGTTGTCGTCAAGCCCGGCACCACCACCCCGCACACCGAGTTCGAGGGCAACGCCTACATCCTGTCCAAGGACGAGGGCGGCCGTCACACGCCGTTCTTCAACAACTACCGCCCGCAGTTCTACTTCCGTACCACGGACGTTACGGGCGTCGTGACCCTGCCCGAGGGCACCGAGATGGTCATGCCCGGTGACAACACCGAGATGTCCGTCAAGCTGATCCAGCCGGTCGCCATGGACGAGGGCCTGCGGTTCGCCATCCGTGAGGGTGGCCGTACCGTCGGCGCCGGTCGCGTCACCAAGATCAACAAGTGATCCAGCGTCACCAGTTGATCTAGCAGTACCAAGCCGAATGGCGCTCACTCCCTCGGGAGTGGGCGCCATTCGGCGTTTGTCGTCGGAGTTCCCGGGGGCCCGTCGCTCCCGAGCACGCTCAGGTCAGGCGGATTGATCCACCGGGTCGAGGTGCAGGAGCACCTGCGTGGCGACCGCCGCGCCGGGCAACGCCGCGGCCATCGACTGCGCCAGCGCCTCGGCATTGCGAGTGAAGTCCTCGAGATCGAGGGTCGGCTCGCCGACGACGGTGACCCGCAGTGTGGGGAGTCCGCGGTCGTCGACGGCCGTCGCGCGGACCGTCCGGACCCCGTCGAACGCGGAAAGCTCGCTCGCAAGCCCGACCGCCATCGGTCCCAGGTCGACGGACAGATCTGCGCCGCAGAGTTCGCCGCCGAGCTGAACCGTCGAGGTTCGCCCGCGGCGCAGGTTCAGCAGCAGCAGGGTCACACCGGCGACGAAGGCGAGCGCACACGTCGCGCCCAGGGCCGTGGGCCACCAGGGCTGGTCGGGGATCGACGCGATCCGCGCACGGTCGAGCCTGCTCACGAGGTTGCGGGCGGCGTCGAGTCCCAGTCGCCACGTCACCGCCAGCGCGCCGACGGCGAGCAGCGAACCACCTACCGCCAGCACGACCAGCCGGTCCACCACCGAGGTCCGCCGCTTCACGACTTCACCCGCCCGATCCGAACCCGCAGTTCACGGGGTGAGGCCAGCATCGCCAGCCCGGGCGCGACCGTGTCACGCACGGTGGCCTCCAGATCTCGCGGCTGCACCTCGCCGGTGGGAGTGACGTGCACGGTGGCGCGCTTGCGGTCGACGGTGGTCTGCACGTACCGGATGCCGGCGACGTTGCCGGCACGGGCGCTGCACATGCGGGCGACATCGGTGGGCCGCACCCACACCACCGACGCCTTCCGCTCGCCGACCGGCAGGTGGGTCCGGGTACGCGGCGTGACGGCGATGTAGATCAGGGTGAGCCCGGCCAGCGCGGCGAACGCGGCCGCGGGCAGCATCCAGGACTGCCAGTGCAGCCCCGCCACCCAGGACACCGAGTTGCGCAGCCAGGCTGCGGGCGCGATGACCTCCTTGGCGATCAGGAACTCGCGGCCCGTGAGACCGGCGAGAACCAGCAGCCCGGCCGCCACGATCACCGTCACGAGCGCCGCAGCAGGGCGGGCGAGGGGTGCCCGCGGGGGCACCGGCCGGCAGACGTCGGGGGCCTCCGCCACCAACTGCCGGGCGTCGACGTCGGCAGGGGTGTCGCCGTCGCCAGGGACCGCCGCGGCGATCACCACGTGCAGGGTGTCCATCGGCAGCCCTGTGAGGGTCTCGATGCGCTCGCCGACCTCGTGGTGCACCTCCCGGGAGAGCGCCGCGATCGGGCACGGCCAGGCGACCGCGATGTACAGCGCGACGGCCACCGACTCGGGCCCCATCGACACCTCGGCCCTCGGCAGGTCACGCCCCGGCAGCTTGAACAGTCCGCCGCTCTGCCGGACCACGCCGGGCACGCCCAGCGCCGCGGCGACCGCGATCCGTGAGACCGCTCGTTCCTTGACGATCAGCTCGCCGCGCGCGCCGCGCTCACGGTCGAGCGCGCTCTGCTCGTCACTGACCGTCGGGACGGTGGTCGCGAGGCCCGCGGCCGGCTCCTCAGCCACGGCCGCGGCCGCGCAGCAGGGCGCCCAGATCGACGTGCCCGTCGCGGTGCGCGCCGATCGCCATCCCCAGCGCGCCGAGCAGCACCGCGAACACGAAGCCGCTGAAGCCGCCGAGAATGCCTGCCAGCGCCAGCAGCAAGCCGGCGATCAGACCGATGACAGTGCTGTTCATTGCGCCGTCCTCTCCAACTGAACGTCCTCGACCGTCACATTCACCGGCACCGCGACCGCCGAGGTGACAGCTCGGCGAACCGCCTCCGCGACGTCCACCACGTTGGCCGGGTAGGTGACGGAAATGTGCACGGCGCACGACTGCTCGGTCAGTGCGATCCCCAGCAGTCGGCGACCGGGCAGGTAGGTCGCGACCTCGCCGAACATGCCGCCGTGCAGGTCCGCGACGCCCGGCACCGCCAGCACCAGCGCGGCGATCCTGTCCGCGGGCTCCTGCCTGTCCGGGTCGCTCCGCGGGCTCCGCTCCTGCATGTCCGGGTCGCTCCGCGGGCTCCGCTCCTGCATGTCCGGGTCGCTCCGCGGGCTCCGCTCCTGCATGTCCCGGTCGGTCATTGGACTCGCGGCCTCACGTCGGATTCGCCGGCGGGCGCTGTCTCGTCGAACAACACGACGTCGTAGACGGTGATGTTGACCTCGGTGACCTCGAGCCCCGTCATTCGCTCCACCGCCGCGATCACGTTCCGGCGGATGCCGGCGGCCAGTTCGTGCAACGCGACGCCGTACTCGGCGACGATGCCGATGTCGATGGCGGCCTGCTTGGCACCGACCTCCACCGCCACCCCCTGGCCGTGGTTGACGCGGGCGCCCGGGATCCGGTCCCGCAGCGCTCCGACCACCCGTGCGGTCCCGCCGCCGACATCGAAGACGCCGCTGATCTCGCGCGTCGCGATTCCGGCGATCTTCGCGACCACCGCGTCCGCAATGATCGTGCGGCCCTGGGAACTCACCAGCTCGGTCGAGGAGGCAGCCCCGAACTGCACGGGGCTGTATCGCTCTTGCTGTCCCTGGGACGTCGGCTGTGCTGGGACTTCGGTCCGGTGCGGTTCGGTGGTCACACCGTCAACTTTAGTGAGTGCGGAGGCCCTTCGACGCTTGTGAGCCGAATCACCTACCGTGGAGCGGACTCGCACACCACAGACAAGGATTTCGGACATGGGGGAAGCGCAGGCCACCGACGAGCGCGCGGCGGCCGAAACCGCTACCGCGCAGGTCGACGGCGGTGGTGGCCGATCGGGCTTCGTGCTGCCCGCGGTACTGGGAGCGGTGGTGGCGCTGCTGGCCGCCCTCTGCGGCGTCCTGCTGTGGCACCACCACACGGTCGACGCCGCGCAGTCGGAGCGGGAGAGCTTCCTGCAGGCGGCACGGGACGGCGCCACGAACATGACGACCATCTCCCACGAGCATCCCGAGCAGGATGTGCGGCGGGTGCTCGACGGAGCGACGGGGCAATTCCACGACGACTTCGAGCAGAGCGCCGAGTCGTACGTGTCGGTGGTCAAGCAGGCGCAGGTCAGTGCGGTTGCGGAGCGAGTCGACGCCGGCATCGAGTCGCAGGGCGACGACTCCGCGACGGTCCTGGTGCAGGTGACGTCCAAGGTGACCAACCGGTCGGGGCCCGAGCCGCAGCCGCGGGTCTCCCGGTTGAGGGTGACCGTCGACCGGGTCGACGGCGGGTACAAGGTGTCGAAGATGGAGTTCGTGGCATGAACGGGCGGACGAAGCTGACGGCGGCGCTGGGGGTGCTCGCGGTGGCATTGGCGGCGCTCGCGGGCGCGCTGTACCTGACCCAGTACCGTCCCGACACGCGCGTCGACGACGCCATGCGTGCCGAGGTCGGACAGGTCGCGGGTGCGGGCGCGGCGGCATTGCTGTCGTACACCCCGGAGACTGTCGCCGCCGACATGTACGCAGCGCAGCAGCGGCTGACCGGCGGCCTCGCGGACTACTACGGCCGGCTCACCGACTCGGTGATCGTGCCCGCCGCCCGCGACAAGAAGATCAGCACGCACGCGACCGTCACCGGCACGGGCGTGTCGTCGCTCGACGAGGACAGTGCGGTCGTGCTGGTGTTCCTGAAGCAGGAGACGAGTTCGGCCGCGCAGCCCGCGCCGGTCGACGCGACCACGGCGGCCCGGGTCGAACTCCAACGGGTCGACGGCGACTGGCTGATCTCGGGTTTCGACGCGACCTAGCCGGAATCTCGGTGTCGGCGATGGCCGGGACGGCGGGCGTAGGCCTTTCTAGAACACGTGTCAGTTTGGTATGACTTGTGCACGACGGTTCGCGGTCGCGGGCGTATCGGTATGAGGGGTTGAGCAGATGAGTGTCGGTCGAATTGTGATCGTCGGGGCCGGGCTGGCCGGGCTACGGACCGCCGAGGAGCTGAGGCGAGCCGGGTACGACGGTGAGTTGGTGCTGCTCGGGGAGGAGTCGCATCCGCCCTACGACCGGCCGCCGCTGTCGAAGGAGGTCGTCCGCGGTGAGGTCGACGACGTCACCCTCAAGCCCGCCGAGTTCTTCACCGAGCAGCGGATCGAGCTGCGGCTCGGAACCCGGGCGGTCGGGCTCGACACCCCCGCTCGCACCGTAGCCCTCGCCGACGGGTCCAGCCTGGGCTACGACGAGCTGGTGATTGCGACCGGGCTGACCCCGCGCCGCATCCCCGGACTGGCAGACCTCGAGGGCGTGCACGTGCTGCGAACCCTCGAGGACTCGCGGGGACTGCGCGCGGAGCTGACCGCAGGCCGGACCGCACTCGTCGTCGGCGCCGGCTTCATCGGCTGCGAACTCGCCGCCAGCATGCGCAAGTCGGGGCTCGAGGTGATCCTGGTCGAGCCGCAGCCGACTCCGCTGGCGTCGGTGCTGGGCGAGCAGGTCGGGGCCCTGGTGGCCCGACTGCACAAGGACGAGGGCGTCGACCTGCGCACCGGCACGGGGCTGTCGGAGCTGCTCGGCGAGCAGCGCGTCACCGGGGCGGTCCTCGGCGACGGCAGCGAGGTCCGCGCCGACCTGGTGGTCGTCGGCATCGGTTCGAACCCGGTCACCGGCTGGCTCGCCGACTCCGGCATCGAGCTGGCCGCGCCGGCGGACGGCGGCGGCGTGCTCGCCGACGAGTCCGGCCGAACGAGCGATCCGCACGTGTGGGCGGCGGGCGACGTCGCCGCGTGGCGCCATCCCGAGGGGGAGCAGCGACGCGTCGAGCACTGGAGCAACGCCGGCGAGCAGGCCCAGGCGCTGGCGCACGCGCTGGTCGGCGGAGACCGGCCGGTCGTACCCGCTCAGGTGCCGTACTTCTGGAGCGATCAGTACGACGTCAAGATCCAGGCACTGGGCGAGCCCGCCGCTACCGACACGGTGCACGTCGTCCGTGACGACGGCCGCAAGTTCGTCGCCTACTACGAACGCGACGGCCGACTCGTCGCGGTGGTCGGCGGCGGTCTGGCCGGCGCGGTGATGAAGATGCGCGCGAAGATCGCAGGTCGAGTCCCGATCGGAGAGGTGCTGACCGCCGCGGGCGTCTAACGTGGGTTCATGGTCCACGGCTGCCGTGCCCTGCCGGAGCTGAGCGAGCTCACCGCGGCGCACTGGACGTCCGGAGCGTCCGGCCGGCTGTCCGTGCAGCGTTGTGTCACGTGCCTGCGTTGGTCGTTCCCGCCAGTCCCGTGTTGCCGGCACTGCTGGGGCACGGACATGCGCTTCGAACCGGTCAGGGGCAAGGGCGTGCTGGTCAGCTGGACCCGGGTGGCCGAGGCGGTCGGGGGCGCGCCGACCGCGCCGTACCTGGTCGTGGTCGTCGACCTCGAAGAGGGTGTGCGGCTGCTGCTGAACCTGGTCGGTTCGGCCGCCGACGAGTTGCGGGTGGGCCTGCCGGTCCGGCTCCGCTTCCAGCAGATCGACGCCGACGTGTGGCTGCCGCTCGCCGAGCTCGAGGAACTCGAACAGCCGGAGGACGAACTCGAGGCCGTCTCGTGAACACGGTCACGGTGACCGGCGTGGGTCGGGCGCCCGTGCAGTCTGGAGGCCGGGTGGCCGCCGCGGCGACGGCGCTGCACGTCGCGGTGGCCGACGCCGGAACTTCCGGTGCGGCCGTCGACGGCCTCGTTGCCTGCGGCGTGCCCGCGGCGGACGTCGCCGATGCACTGGGCCTCGAATTGTCCTGGCGGACAGAGGAGTCGGATCGGTTCGGAGTGGTGGCGGCGCTGTCGCACGCGACCGCGGCGGTCGAATCGGGTCGGGTACGGAACGTGATCTGTGTCCAGGCGTCCGAGCCGGCGTCCGATGCACGACCCCCGCGTGAGGTTTTCGGGCCGGTCCCGCGCGTCGGCGGGTGGGAGGGCTGGCACGCCCCGTACGGGGCGGAATCGCCACTCGTGGCCATCGCACTCGCCGCCCGGGCGTACGTCGAGCGATTCGGTCTGACTCGTAGCGAACTGGCGCAGGTGGCGCTGCTCGCCAGCCGTAACGGTCGACACGGAACGCCGCTCGGGCTGCGCGAGTATCTCGCGGGCCCGATGCTCGCGGATCCGATGTGCGTGCACGACCGTGCCGTCGCGGTGGGCGGTGCCGCGGCCGTGGTGCTCGGTCACGCGGACGACACGGTCGAGCCGCGGCCGGTGCGCGTCGGGGCGGTCGGGTCGGCGTATGCCAGCAGCCCACTCGCCGAGCAGGTGCCGGAGCCGTCGGCGAGCGCGGTACACCGAGCGGGCGCCGCGCTGTGGTCCGGCGCCGGTCTGGGGCCGGACGACGTCGATCTGGCTCTGCTCGGGGACGAGTTCAGCTTCCTGGTGTTGCTGTGGCTCGAGGCGCTCGGCTTCTGCGAAGTCGGTGCCGCGGGAGGTTTCGTCGCGGGTGGCGTCCGGATCGCGCGGGAGGGGGCGCTGCCGGTCAACCCGGGCGGTGGCCTGCTCGGGCGGGGGCATCGAGTGGGCCTGGACCTGGTGGTCGAGGCCGTCGAACAGCTGCGTGGGGTGGCCGGAGCGGCCCAGATCGAGGATGGACCCGAGGTGGCGGTGGTGGGCCTGGGTGCACCGACGGTGGCCGGCTGCGCGCTCCTTGTCCGCTGAGTGTCGACCCGCTTCCGGTCGGTCGCTCGACCGACGATAGTCTCGACCGTCGAGATGATCGGTGATCGAGAGGAGTGTTCGTGGACTCGGACTCCGCGTTGACGCTGGTGCGCAGGCTGCGAGGACTGGCTTCGGACCTCGACCAGTTCGGCGCCTCGTTCGCCGAGCGCAACGGGCTGCACGTGACCGACCTGCGCGCTCTGATCGTGCTGCTCGACGCGGACCGCGGCGCGGTCGCGGCCACGCCGGGCTGGCTCGGTGCGCAGCTGGGCCTGGGCTCCGCGGCGACGACCGCGCTGATCGATCGGCTGGAGCGGGCGGGTCACCTGACCCGGACCGCCGACCCGGCGGATCGGCGCCGGGTGCTGCTGCGGGTCCAGGAGCAGGCCCGCTACCTGGGCTGGTCGTACTTCGGTCCGCTGGTCGGTCGGCTGGTCGCCCCGATCCGCGGATTCGACGCGGACGAACTGGCGACGGTCGAGCGGTTCCTGTCGGTGATGAACGAGGCGGTCCGGGACGGGGGCCGCGGCGCGGACGCAGAGCGGGCTGGGCAGGAGCGGAGCCTGCGGAGCGACCGGGCTGGGCAGGAGCGGAGCCTGCGCAGCGACCGGGCTGGGCAGGAGCGGAGCCTGCGCAGCGACCGAGATAAGTTGGTGCGGTGACTGTCGCGCTCATCGACTCCGGCCTCGGGTTGCTGCCCACTTCGGCCTGGCTTCGCCGACTGCGCCCGGACCTGGACCTGCTGCTGTGCCTCGATCCGGAGGGTGCGCCGTGGGGTCCGAAGCCCGTGCCGTGGGTGATCGACCGGGTGGTCGGAGCGGCCGAGCGTGCGGTCGATCACGGGGCCGAGGTGGTCGTGCTGCCGTGCAACACCGCGAGCGTGACCGCCCTCGATCACGTGCGGGCCAGGCTCGGGGACGGCGTTCCGGTGGTGGGGACCGTGCCCGCGATCAAGCCCGCGGCCGCGGTGTCTCGGTCGGTCGCGATCTGGGCGACCGCCGCGACCACCGCGAGCACGTACCAGGCGAACCTGATCGATCGCTTCGCGAACGGCGCCGACGTGGTCGGGGTTGCCTGCCATGGACTGGCTGACGCAATCGACCTCGGTGACCGGGATCTGGTGTCGCGCGCGGTTGCGGATGCGGCCGCCCGCACGCCCGCCGGTTGTGATGCGGTGGTGCTGGGGTGCACTCATTACCCGCTCGTCGCCGACGAGATCGCGGCGAGTCTGCCCGCAGGTGTGACCCTGTTCGACAGTGCGGAAGCCGTTGCGGCGCAGACGTTGCGGCGCATCGACGGACTCGGTGCCCGACGTGCCGGCGACGGAACTGTCTCGGTACTGCTCAGCGGCAGGCCCGGGCCGTTGCCGGCGAGCGCGGCGGCATACGAGGACGGCCGTGCGCTCGTCGCGAACGTCGGTTAGGCACCGGCGGCGCTGAGCTGCGCGAGTCCCGCCGCGACCAGCCGGGCCACACCGCGAAGGTCCTCGGCTCGTTCACGTGCGAGTTCGTCGAGGTCCCGCATGCGGTCGGTGCTCGCGGCGGAGAACATCGCCGCGACCCAGGCGGTCGCGCAGGAGTCGAGGACGCGGGCGGGGGCGGTCAGCGGCGAACTCGCGCGGAGCACCTCGACGGTCGCGTCGTGCAGGTACGCCCGCAGGCGTCGGAGGTGTTCGCGCACGGCGGGGTGGGTCTCGGCCTCGCGCCAGATGATCACCCGCATCACGGAGGAGTGGTGGTCGCGCAGGTTCAGGGCCGCGTCGAGGTTGACCAGGGCCGATTCGGGTTCGCCGGTGACGACGAGTTCACCGACGTCCGCGAGCGGTTCGGCGGGCATTCGCTCGGCGATCAGGGTGGTGAGTATCGACTCCTTGGTGGGGAAGTAGTAGAAGACCAGTCCCTTGGGGACGCCGGCCTTCGCGGCGATGGCGGCAGTCGGGGTGGCGTCGAATCCTCTTGCGGCGATGAGCTGTTCGGCGGCGTCGAGGATCAGTTTCCTCGCGTCACCGTCCACGCTGGCCGTGCGGCGCTGGCGCGGACGTGGCATACGTACTCCTTCGGCCGGGTCGATCGAGGCGGCCCGGCTCGGTTGTCGTGGATGGTTGGTGCTGTGCGTCAGTGATGCGCCGCCAGTCCGCCGCCGTGCCCGATGTGCATCGGCGACCCCTCGGGGAGTGCCGCCATCGCCGTCAGCACGGTGAGTACGCCGCCGACCCAGGAGGTCCACGAGGCGCCCATCATGCTGGAGTAGCCGGTGACCCACGGCGCGATGAACAGCAGTACGCCGAGCGCACCCATTGCCCACACGACCATCTCGGTAGCGGGAGACATCATGTTGGCCAGGCCCGCGACGGCAACCAGCACGCCGAGCACGATCATCGACCAACGTGCGGCGCTGTTGGTGCTGACCCAGATCGGCGACAGCGCCACGACCACACCGATCACGACGGCGGCCCAGTCCTGCCACCGTGCCCATGCTGCCTTCATTTCCTGCCTCCTTGCACAGAGAACTGATACCTCCGGTATAGACCTGATTGACCGCCCGGTCAACGGCGCGACGCCGGCCGCCGGGCGCCGCCCGTCCGGTCGTGGCAGGGTCGGATCATGCATGTGACGGACGAGGTGATCCGGGCGCTGGACGAGGTGTCGAACGCACAGGATGCGGCGCAGCTGCAGAGATTCTTCAAGACCGGCCCGGGGGAGTACGGCGAGGGCGACGTCTTCATCGGGGTTCGCGTGCCCGCGATCCGGAAGGTGGCGGCCGAGTTCGCCGACCTGGGTCTCGCGGAGATCGACGTGCTGCTCGACAGTCCGGTCCACGAGCACCGGATGGCCGGTCTGGTCGTCGCGTCCGGGCGCTTCGAGCGAGCCGGGGCGACGCGCACCCGCGACGACGGCGAGCGCGAGCGCATCGCGGACTTCTACCTCGACGCGGTGCGCCGTGGCCGGGTGAACAACTGGGACCTGGTCGACACGTCCGCCGAGCGGATCCTCGGCGGCTGGCTCTACGACCGCCCCCGCGACCTCGTGTTCGAACTGGGCGCCGACGACGACCTGTGGCGCCGGCGGGTGGCACTGCTGACGACCTTCGGGTTCATCCGGCGGGGTGACGCCAGCACGACACTCGAACTCGCTCCGCAGGTGCTCGACGACCGCCGGGACCTCACGCAGAAGGCGCTCGGCTGGATGCTGCGGGAGGTCGGCAAGCGGGTGGACCGTCGGCTGCTGCTCGACTTTCTCGACGAGCATGCCGCGCGGATGGGTGCGACGGCGCTCGGCTATGCCACCGAGCACCTGGACGCGGACGCCCGCGCCGAGTACCGGCGGCTACGCC